>SYDB01000125.1 GCA_005786815.1 Burkholderiales bacterium | reverse complement strand
AGCGCACGTTGTCAAAGCCAGGAAAAGGCGCAAAAAACACTAGAGGTCGCACAAGCCTCTGGGTTAGCAGCAGATATCAAGCGCGCAGAAGCTTTGGTGCGCAATGCCCATTTCTATGAACAAGCGCGTGCTTTTGGCCATTTGATTGCCCAATACAGCGCTAACAAGCACAACCCGAATAAGCTATTCATATGCACAGGTGGCGGGCCAGGCATTATGGAAGCCGCCAACCGTGGCGCCTCAGAAGCGGGCGGCATCAGTGTGGGTCTCAATATCGCCCTGCCCCATGAGCAAACGCCCAACCCCTACATCACCCCAGAACTGAGTTTTAAGTTCCATTACTTTGCCTTGCGCAAAATGCATTTCATGATGCGTGCTAAAGCGTTGGTGGCGTTTCCTGGTGGCTTTGGCACGATGGACGAATTATTCGAAACACTGACCTTGGTGCAATGCAAAAAAGCCAAGCCCGTACCCATTGTGTTGTTTGGCACCGATTACTGGAAAAAAGTATTTCATCCAGAAATGATGATGGAAGAAGGCGTGATTGCTGAAGAAGATCTGCAACTGTTTCGCTTTGTAGACAGCGTAGAAGATGCGTGGGAAGTTATTCGTGCGTTTTATGCACTCTGAACAAATACGCACTGCGCGAGCCAAGCCCTACCGCTAGAGACACACACCAGAAAACGGCGCCCACACCAATCACAGCAACAGCTGCGCCAAATACCATAGGCATCAAAACGCTTGACGCATTGATACCCATCAAGCGCAAACCCAAAGCTTCACCATGGCGTGACTCAGGTGTGATCTGGTACAAAGAGCTCATCACCATCGGTTGCACGCAACCTAGCGACAGGCCTAGATGCAAGCAGACTTGGCCTGCAATCAATCGAAAGAGTTCGCGATTCAAACCGTGGTGTCCGCGCTATCTGTATCGTCCAACGGTTCATCGACCAGGGGTAAGAATTTTTGTGATTCGCCTTCTGGCAAGGCCTCTACATTTTTTAAAGCACGTCGCATTTGTCGGCTTCGGGTATCTGCCTTGTCCAAGGTGTCTGCTGCTTTTTGCACTTGTTCACGGACTTTTTCTACCCAGTCACCGTAGCGTTCAAACTCCGATTTGACAGCGCCCAATACCTTCCAAACCTCTGAGGCCTGCTGCTCCAATGCAAGTGTGCGGAAACCCATATGCAAGCTATTGAGCATAGCGAGTAAGGTGGTGGGGCCTGCCAAAGTCACACGGTAGTCGCGTTGCAAACTGTCGACCAAGCCAGGACGACGCAAAACTTCTGCATACAGGCCTTCAATCGGTAAAAACAAAATCGCGAAGTCTGTGGTGTGCGGTGGCGCCAGATAGCTCTCTGCGATACTTTTGGCCTCGGTACGAATGCGCACTTCTAATGCTTTAGAAAAGGCCTCGGTCGCCAGCACATCTGCACGCTCATGGGCATCTAATAAACGCTCGTAGTCTTCACGCGGAAATTTCGCATCAATTGGTAGCCAGACTGGTTCGCCATCTTGCCCACCGCGACCGGGAAAGCGAATCGCAAAATCTACACGCTGGTTGCTACGCGGCTTGGTTTCTACTTGCTTGGCGTATTGCTCAATAGTGAGGACTTGTTCTAGCAAAGCCTCTAGCTGCACTTCACCCACGATGCCCCGCGTTTTCACATTGGTGAGGACGCGCTGTAAATCGCCTACGCCTTGAGCCAGTTTTTGCATTTGGCCCAGTCCGTTATGAACTTGCTCCAATCTTTCTGCAACTTGTTTGAAACTCTCGGACAAACGTTTTTCAAGCGTTGTTTGCAATTTTTCGTCGACTGTGCGACGCATCTCATCTAGCTTTTCGCTATTGCTTTTTTGTAACTGCTGCAATTGTTGGTGCAAAGTGTCACTCACAGACTTTTGCATCAGGCTGAGTTGCTGAATTTGGCTCTGTTGAAACGTAGCCAAGTTCTGGGTGAGTTCTTGACGCGCATCGCGTGATGCCTCAGTCACTTCAAGGCGCAAGGCTCTTTCTAAGCGCTCTAGTTTTTCGTCTAGGTATTTCTGAATATTTAGAATATCTGAATGCGAAGATTTTGAAATAGAGCGCCAAAGCAAGAGTATGAGCAAAATTACATTGATGGCAACAAGCCCTAGCACCGCATCGAGTTGCATATCCATAAGATCCATACGTTAAGAAAAGACTTGCTTTAATTTGGCGATGCAATACCAAAAACTTGGCGTAAATACGCCAAGTAGTTTTTGTCTTCACACATGTTTTTAGAAGGGGTATCAGAAAGCTTGGCCACAGGTTGGCCGTTGCATTCCAACATCTTTATCACTATTTGCAAGGGCTCGTAGCCCAGATCGTTGGTCAGGTTGGTACCAATTCCGAAAGCAAGTTGGCAACGTCCTCTGAACTGTTGGTAGAGGGCGATGATGCGCTCGACCGTCAACCCATCACTAAAAATCAGAGTCTTGGTCATGGGGTCAACACGGTTTTGCCGGTAGTGTTCGATCATGCGCTCACCCCATGTGAACGGATCGCCACTGTCATGGCGAGCACCGTCAAACAACTTGCAGAAATACATGTCGAAATCACGCAAGAACGGCTCAATGCCGTAGACGTCACTCAAGGCAATGCCCAAGTCGCCACGGTATTCACGTGCCCAAGTCTCAAAGCCAAACACTTGGCTGTCTCTTAGACGAGGCCCTAGGGCTTGACAGGCTTGTAAATATTCATGGGCCATCGTGCCAAGTGGGCGCAAATTCAACTTCATCGCAAATAGTGCATTGCTTGTGCCCGCTAACTGTCCAATAGGCTCTGTGCCTAATTTGGCTGAGAGCACACGCAACAACTCTTCATGCCAAGCTTTTGAAAAACGGCGGCGGGTACCGTAGTCAGCAATTTTTAAATCGCTGAGTCGTTCAGCGCGCAAGGTTTCTATTTTTCTCTCGAGACGGTTGCGGCCTTCAACGAAATCTGGCACTTTTTGGGTATTGCGGAAATACACCTCGTTGACGATGGCCAAGACGGGGATCTCAAATAAGATGGTGTGTAACCAAGGGCCTTGGATGGTGACGTCGATCTCACCATTTTGTGTAGGAGTGACTTGTATGTATTTTTCGTTCAGTCTAAAAAGACCAAGAAAGTCAACGAAATCACTTTTTATAAAACGCAGGCTACGTAACCATCCCAGCTCGTCGTCTTGGAATTTCAAACTGCACAAGGATTTAATTTCACTTCGAATTTCCTGCACATAAGGCGCCAGCGCAATTCCAGGATTACGGCATTTAAATTTATAAGTAACTTGCGCGCTAGGAAACTGATGCAGCACAGCTTGCATCATGGTGAATTTATAGAGGTCTGTATCGAGCAGACTGGTGATGATCATGGGGTTAATCGCGCCAATGGGTGAATTCTTCAGCAGGAACGCGCGGTGTTGTAAAGGTGTTCACCTTGTCTGAGGTATCCGCCCATCCAAGCGACAACCCGCACACTAGCATCTCGCCCTCACCCGCACCAATATGCGGCAGGATGATGCTATGGAAGTGATTCCAAGCAGCTTGCGGGCATGTATGCAAACCACGCGCGCGCGCCGCCAGCATGATGTTTTGCACAAACATGCCGTAATCAAACATCGAGCCTCGGCCCATGATGGGGTCGAGGGTGAACATCATTCCTACCGGTGCATCAAAGAATTTGAAATTGCGTTGGTGCTGCAAATGCATCTTGTCTTTGTCGCCTTTTCCAATGCCTAATAGGCCGTATAGACTCCAACCGTTTTCCCGGCGGCGATCAATATATGGGCTGACCCACTGCGTAGGGTAGTAGTCGTACTGCTCTTGGTACTGCTGGGCCACTTCTGGATTGGCACGCATGGCGTCATGCGCGGCACAGACTTTTTCCACCAAGGTGTCACGGCTCTTGCCTTGCAAAACATAGACTTTCCAAGGTTGGGTATTGGTGCCAGAAGGCGCACGACTAGCCACTTGCAAGATTTCAGCAATCAGCGCTTTGGGCACCTGTTGGTTAGAAAAAGCACGAGCCGACATGCGCGAGGTGATGGCATTGTCAACGGCTTGGCTATCGCTTACTGGGGTAGTCATCTCAATTTCTCCAAAACATTTTGTAATTCGGGGGGCAGGCTTGTGACGGGGCGTCTGTCGTGGGCGTTGACATAGACGTGGATAAAGTGCGCCAAGGCTGCACAAAGGTCTTCGCCTTCAGCAAACAATCCTACTTCGTACCTGACACTGGATTTGCCGATTTTGCCGACGCGGATACCCGCCTCAATGGTTTGCGGAAAGGCCAGAGGCGCAAAAAAGTTGCAATGGTTCTCGATTACCAAGCCAATCGTTTTACCGGCGTGGATATCTAAGGCACCCTGCGCAATCAAATAGGCATTGACCGCTGTATCGACATAGCTGTAGTAAACCGCGTTGTTGATATGTCCGTAAACGTCGTTGTCTTCCCAACGCGTGGTGATTTGTCGAAACACTTTGAAAGTACTACGCGACTGGGGTTGGACGCGTACGGTTGGTTTTTCACTCATAAGGAGCGATTTTGCCAGCGAAGCCAATAGGTATAGGCGACACGATACGTATTCACTTGCACCTGTACAGTGTCGGCGATGTTCTCACCGTAGCCACCGGCCATGGCAAAAGCCATTGGGATGCCTTTTTCAAAGGCCCAGTCGAACACCCGCCTGTCCCGCGCTTCCAAGCCATCAAAACTCAACTTCAATCGCCCCAAGCGATCACCTTCGTGCGGGTCAGCGCCAGCCAGATACACCAACAAGCCTGGTTCAAAGCGGTTTTCT
>SYDB01000124.1 GCA_005786815.1 Burkholderiales bacterium | reverse complement strand
TGGTTTGGTTTGTTTTTTCCAGAAGAGCCCGCGCCAACAGATGTAAATTCACTGGAATGGCGAATTCACTTAGGCACGTTGCTTAAAAGCCACCAACTGTTTGTAAATCTTCTCAAACACTTAAAAGATGGCGTGGTGTCCTATACCGATTTACTGGAGCTGATGCGAAAGGGCTTGCCCGATGCCTCAAAGCCTCTGGTGCGCGAATTGGTTGATGCCTTACTGGTCTTAGTGGCGTGGGCCCGGATACCGGGTGGGCCTAAGGGACGGCAATTAGTCAACTTGCGAATCCAGTTATGGTTGCGTGAATTGCGTCGCATGGTAGCTAATCTCTCTAGTAGCGCAGAAGGTGTCACCTTGCGCAGCAGTGCTGATGTTCCAGCCAACCCCGACGGTATCTGCTTGCCCCTCGTACAATGTACTGAGTGCCGAACCACTGGCTGGTTGTCCCGATTGGTTCCGTCTAGCAACAAACTGTCTACCAAACTAGATGAAATCTACAACACATGGTTTGCACGACGACCTGAGTCGGCACGTTTATATGCCAGTGCCAGTGTGAAGCGTCCTCAGGTAGAGGGCATCACTCAATGGGCTTGCGTGGCTTGTGGCAATTTGCAGCAAGGTAAAAATGCCTGCCAAGCTTGTGGTCAAGAAGACTTGTTATCGGTTTTCAAAGTCACTGCGCAAACGAGCTTTACTTCGGGCAATGTTCAGCACACCCGCCATGACAACTCCTGCCCAGCCTGTGGCCAAAAAGATAGGCTCTTGTTGGTGGGCGCACGCAATGCAACATTAGGAGCGCAAGTAGTTGAGCATTCATGGGCTAGTCCATTTAATGATGATAAAAAACTAATTGCCTTCTCAGACTCTGTTCAAGACGCTGCGCACCGTGCAGGTTTTTTTGGGGCTCGAACTTATCTCAACAACGTGCGAACGGCCTTGTCGAAAGTGATGGATACAGTATCTTCGCCAGGGCTCTCATGGACAGAATTTCTCAAGCAAACCGAACAGCTGTTTGATACACCTGGTTCGGTGCTGCACATGCCCCGTGAACAACTAGTATCTGAGTTCATCGGTCCCAATATGACTTGGCTCAATGACTGGTCGGTGGAATTGCTACAAAAGGGTGCACTGCCAGCGAATAGTAGATTGCCTGAACGTGTGAAAAAACGTTTGCTTTGGCAAGCTCACAGTGAGATGACTTATCTTAGTCATCGGGGTCGCACACTAGACCGGATTGGCAAAGCTGCTTTGGCTGTGCCTTTGGCGCGATTGAAACCAGTGTTGCAAACACTGCTGCCCGAGTTTAAAGAAAAATTTGGCTTACACGGTTTGGACGAAGCTACCTTGGCGCAATGGTTATGGGGTGTGCTGACACACATGCGTAACAAAGGCGCAGTGATGCACCCCGAGTTAGCCAACTACGCTGCAGACGGCAATGTGTACGGGTTACAAATGTCAGGTGGTCGTAAAGAGTGGATGCCCACAATGGGTGAACGTACTCCGCGTCCCATATTCGTCACACTTGGAAAACAACGCGATTTTGAAGTAGTCAGCTATGCCAACCATCACAGCTGGTATGACCGTTGGGCAGAGGCTGCATTAGGCCGACAAATACTTATGGGCAAAGGTTTGGCGGCGGAATTATTTTTGAAAGCCGCAGATGCCTTAGTGAAAGATAGTGTTCTTGTGAGAACAGAGCATCACCAAGGCGCTACTCTAGCCATAAACCCCGACGCTTTGGTTCTCAGTACCGATGTCATGTTCCTTATTACTCCCCGGGGCAAACGTCGATTGAGCGTTGACAAGGTCGATGCCGAAGCTTTGGTAGGCATGCCGTGTCTCGATGCCACTGAAGAGTTTTATGAGGAAACCATAGCCGCTGGTGGCTGGCTCGCGCAGCGATTCAGCAAAGGCGACATGAAGCGTGTAATTGCTGCTGAACACACGGGCTTGTTGGAACGAAAAGAGCGTGAAGATATTGAAGAACGCTTCAAATCTAAAAATCCTCAGCCTTGGTATGAAAACCTTTTGTCTGCCACCCCAACTTTGGAGATGGGTGTTGATATTGGTGACTTGTCATCGGTGTTGATGTGCTCGGTACCACCAAACCAAGCAAGTTATTTACAGCGAATGGGGCGAGCAGGACGTCGAGATGGCAACGCACTAAGCACTACTCTAGCCGATGGTGCCAGCCCTCATGATTTATATTTCTTTGATGACACTCTTGAGATGTTGGCCGGTACAGTAGAACCACCGGGTGTATTTTTGAAAGCAGCTGAAGTTCTTCGTCGGCAGCTTTTCGCTTTTTGTATGGATGACTGGGTTAGTGGTTTAAAGACCATTACGGCATTCCCTGACAAAACATCCGCAGCATTAGATGCTGTGGAAGGTAACAACCAAGACCGATTCCCTTACAACTTTGACACTCATGTCGTCACAAATGAACTCCGTCTATTTGAGACATTTATTGGCATGCTTGGACAAGACATTGATGCTAATGTTCGACAACGTCTGAAAGACTATATTGAAGGCCAAGGCGAAGCAGACGGCATGCGTCAAAAATTGATCAAAGCCCTCAAAGGGCTAGCAGACGAACGTTCCACCTACAGAGTACGCCAAAAAAATATTGATAACCTAATTAGGCAAGC
>SYDB01000123.1 GCA_005786815.1 Burkholderiales bacterium | reverse complement strand
GTGCAGCAGCTGGCGTGGATGTCTTGCAATGGTTGCCCAGCCCGATTGCTGGAGGCGACGGCAACCGAGAATTTTTTATGTATGGCAGGAGGGCACTGTGAGCACAGCCAAACACACACCGATCAGTTTTGAATTTTTCCCACCTAAGACGCCAGAAGGCGCTGCCAAGTTGGTCAATGTTCGCCATGAACTCTATGTTTTGAAGCCAGAGTTTTTCAGCGTGACCTATGGTGCGGGTGGTTCGACCCAAGACGGTACCTTGCAACAAGTGCAAGCGATTTTGTCGGAAGGCTTTGATGCAGCGCCACATTTTTCATGCATAGGCGCAACGCGCGACAGTGTGCGCGAACAACTGGCTGCATTCAAAGCCGCAGGCATCCGTCGTATGGTGGCTTTGCGGGGTGATTTGCCTAGTGGCCACGGCACATTTGGCGAGTTTCGTTATGCGAGTGAATTGGTGACGTTTATCCGTGAAGAAACGGGTGACTATTTCTATCTCGAAGTGGGCTGCTACCCCGAAGTGCATCCACAAGCCAAATCGCCTGAGGCGGACTTACAAGCCTACGTCACCAAAGTGCGTGCCGGTGCTAGCTCGGCGATTACCCAATATTTTTATAACAGCGACGCGTATTTCCGATTTGTCGACGATGCCTACAAGCTAGGCGCTGACATTCCGGTGGTACCCGGCATCATGCCCATCATCAGTTCGACGCAGCTGATGCGTTTCTCAGATGCATGCGGCGCAGAAATTCCGCGTTGGATTCGTTTGCGCTTGCAAGCCTTTGGCGACGACACAGCATCGATTAAGGCATTTGGTTTGGACGTCGTGGCGGATCTATGCGAGCAATTACTCAATGGCGGTGCGCCGGGTTTGCATCTCTACACCATGAACCAAGCGCAAGCAGCCAAACAACTCGTCGAGCGCATCAACGTTCATCAAAGCTGATCACGACGCGCGAAGTTTTGGCGCGTGCTTGGCACGACAGCACAAATCCTTGGGCAATTTCTTCTTCGCTAAGTGTGAAATTTTTGGCCATCTCTACGTGGCCTTCCATGACTTTGGCGCGGCAGGTGCAGCACACGCCACCTTTGCACGAATACGGTAAGTCGAGTCCGTGGTTTAGTGCGGCGTCCAACACTAGGTCGTCAGACCCAATGCCCATGTCGTAAGACTTGCCGTCTAGTTGCACGGTTAAGGCAATGGCAGGCTGAGCTTTTGCTTTTTGGGCGGACGCACCTGATTGTTGGCCAATGCTGCGAGAGGCTTTTGATTCGCCGGTAGCTTGTGATGCAAAGCGCTCTGCATAGACCCGTTCTTTGCGTGCTCCAGCCTCGAGCAAAGCTTTTTCAGTGGCTTCAATCATGCCTTCAGGTCCACATATAAAAACTTCATCCATGCTTTTGACTGGCAACAAAGTTTGCATGATGGCGTTGACTTTTTCCCCATCGATACGACCTTCAAGCAACGGCACCTCTTGTGCTTGGCGCGAAAGAATATGGATCAGCGTTAAGCGGTCAGGGTAAGTATCTTTCAGGTCTTGTAGCGCTTCGTTGAACATCACACTGTCCATGCGGCGATTGCCATAGACCAAGGTGAATTTAGATTCGGGTTGGTCTTGCAAAGTGCTCGCCATGATCGACAGAATCGGAGTGATGCCAGAGCCCGCCGCAAAACATACGCGGTGTAACGCGCGAGAGCGTTGTACACAAAAACGCCCCTGTGGCGGCATCACTTGCATACTGTCACCGGCATGAATATGCTGCACCGCCCAGTTAGAGAACACGCCACCTTCCACGGGGCGAATGCCGACTTGCACTATGCCTTCTGCGCGCCACTTTTGCAAAGAAGAGCAAATCGAATAACTGCGTCGAATATCCTGTCCATCGATGGTCGTGCGCAGAGTTAAAAACTGCCCCGGAGTGAAGGTGAAGACTTCGCGCAAATTGATGGGCACAGTAAAAGTGACGGCAATGGCGCCACCCGCTTCAGCATCTACTCTTTTAACGGTCAAAGCATGGAATTGGGTGACAGCAGACATCGTGTCAATTCATTCAATAGGGTTTGAAATAGTCAAACGTTTCAAGACACGCTAGACACTTGTAAAGAGCCTTACAAGCGGTAGACCCGAAGTGTGAAATCTCGGTGGTGTTGTCTGATGTGCATTGGGGGCATGCAATGTTTAGATTGGCCGCAGTGCGTTTGGCGAATGTGAGCACATGGGTCTTTGACTCGGATGCATTTGCGTGGGCCGCGGATGTTGCACAAGCCAAGGGAGGTGCAATGCCATAGGCGCGCAGTTTTTCATGTGCCTCTGTAGTCATCCAATCGGTGGTCCATGCAGGGGCCAGTTGTGTCACCACGCTAGCTTTGTGTCCCAGTTGTCGCATAGTTGCAAGCACGTCGTCATGGATTTGCTCCATGGCGGGGCAGCCACTGTAGGTGGGGGTGATGACAACTTCATACCCTTGTGATGCGTCACCACGCACATCGCGCAAGATGCCCATTTCGCGCAAGCTCACTACTGGAATTTCTGGGTCGGTCAGCGTTTCTAAGGCCCGCCAAATTTCAGATAGCAACTCGTCTGTGTTCGACCCATCAGCTCCCGCTGAGACTTTAGACCCAAGCGAAGTTATCGATGCAGCGTTCACCAAACACCTTCTGGATGTCTGCGTGCCAAGCTTTGCATCTCTTCTAACAAGAACGTCAAATGTTCTGAATGCACTTGCTGTTTACCAGTGGTGATGAATCCGCCTGCAGTTGGCATTTGCAAAGTTGCTTCGCTGAGTGTGTCTTGCAATTGCATTTCCCATGCATGACGAAGGCTGGTGATATCAACGCCTACTCCGTTGGCCGCAACGCTACTTTCAAAATCACTCGCACTCCAAAACTCTTGTGTGTAAGGCATCAAATGGTCCAGCGCAGGTTGGGCCTTGTCATGCGACTCTGTTGTGCCATCGCCAAACCGCACCAACCAATCACCTGCATGGCGCACGTGGTAGCGTACTTCTTTGAGGGACTTGGCCGCAATCGCTGCGAGTTGCTTGTCGCTAGAACTTTGTAGACGGTCCCACACCAGCAACATCAAGCTGCTGTAGAGAAAATTACGCACGATGGTGACGGCGTAATCTCGGTTGTCAATGGCATACCCGACCAATGCGCCGTGGTGTGGCAATTCGAGCAAGGTGTAGTTGCGAAAGACATGGGCATCACGAAAGTAAGCCAGGCTGTCTTCGGTGGCGCCATCGCCTATGAGGGCCGCAGCGTGTTGGTAGAGCATGCGCGCTTGGCCAATCAAGTCCAAGCTCATATTGGTCATGGCAATGTCTTCTTCGAGCACGGGCCCGTGGCCGCACCATTCGCCATTGCGTTGTCCTAATACGACAGCGTTATCCGCTAAATGCAACAAATAGTCGATGTGCGCTGCGTCAGCGTGTGAGGACGCAGCCATCACATATGACCCACTTCATCGGGGATGCTGTAGAAGGTGGGATGGCGATAAATTTTGTCGGCTGCAGGGTCAAATAATTCTGCTTTGTCATCAGGCGCACTAGCCGTGATGGTGTTGGAAGGCACGACCCAAATGCTCACGCCTTCTTGGCGACGGGTGTAGACATCGCGTGCCATCTGCAAAGCATGTTGCGCATCGCTGGCATGCAAACTGCCACAGTGTTTGTGTTCCAAGCCTTGCTTGCTGCGCACAAATACTTCCCACAGGGGCCATTCGCTCAAGGCTTTTTTTGGTTTTGCTGGTGTGGTGGTGCTCATGCTGCTTCCTTCATCTGCTTGGCTTGTTGTTTACGTGCATGAGCCAGCGCCGCTTCGCGTACCCAAGCACCTTCGCTCCATGCTTTGACACGGGTGCTCAATCGCTCTTTGTTGCAAGGACCGTTGCCGTTGACGGTCGCCCAAAACTCGTCCCAATCGATAGCGCCGTAGTCGTGGTGCTGGCGCTTCTCATTCCATTTCAAATCAGGGTCAGGCAGAGTTACGCCTAATACTTTGGCTTGTGGCACGGTGGCGTCAACAAATTTTTGGCGCAAATCGTCATTGCTGATGCGTTTGATACCCCAGCGCATACCTTGCGCGCTGTTAGGGCTGTCTGCGTCTGGCGGACCAAACATGGCGAGACACTTCCACCACCAACGGTTGACGGCGTCTTGCACCATGTCTTTTTGTTCTTGCGTGCCGGTCATCATGACCAACAGAGCTTCATACCCCTGGCGTTGGTGGAAGCTTTCTTCTTTGCACACACGCACCATGGCGCGTGCATACGGGCCATAGGAACAACGACACAAAGGAATTTGGTTCATGATGGCTGCGCCATCGACCAGCC
>SYDB01000122.1 GCA_005786815.1 Burkholderiales bacterium | reverse complement strand
CACTGGTTCAACACAATCGGTAAACCTTGGCCACCATACTCAGGGTCGCAGCTCAATGCGGTCCAGCCGCCTTTGGCGAATGCAGCAAAAGCCTCTTTAAATCCATCGGGTGTTTTGACAGCATGTGTTTCATGGTTCAAGGTGCAGCCTTGTTGGTCGCCAATTTGGTTCAAAGGAAACAATACCTCTGAAGCGAACTTACCGCCCTCTTCTAAAACAGCCGCAATAGTGTCTTGGTCTAACTCTGCGTGAACAGGCAGTTGCTTAAATTCGTCACAGACGTGCAGTAACTCGTGTAAAACAAAATGCATATCGCGCAGGGGTGGGGTGTAGCTGGGCATAAAAGTTTTCTTTTCTACAAAGTCAAACAGGTTTTAAAGTAACTGGCTTGGGCTTGGTAAACATTTCACTGGCGCCATAGCGTTTCAAAATGTTTTCAAAGCCCTTAGCCGTATGGGTGAGTGATTGAGACGTTTTTAAAAATCGGGCTTCGTAGTGCAGCGCCAATATCAAGCCATGGATTTCAAACACCATTTGGGGCGCATCGATGTCTGCTTCTAGATGGCCTTCCTCTTTAGCTTGCAAAACAGCGCGCAACATCGCAGCCAGCCATGTGTTGACCGAACTCGCAAGGGCGTCTCTGACGGGGCCTGGACGGTCATCGAACTCGGCAGCACCACTGATATAGAGGCATCCTGAATCGATCTCGGTCGTGGTGCGCTTGGTCCAGTTGTTAAACAAGGCCACCAATCTTGGTAAGCCTCTTGGTGCGTCGATTGCTGGGTAAAAAACCTCTGCCTCAAAACGCTCGTGGTAGGCACGCACAACAGAGAGTTGCAGTTCTTCGCGCGAACCGAAATGGGCAAATACGCCCGACTTGCTCATGCGCGCCACTTCGGCCAATGCGCCAATACTCAAGCCCTCTATACCGATTTGGGTGGCGAGGCCTAAGGCCGCTTCCACAATAGTCGCCTTGGTTTGCTGGCCTTTGTGCGCTGCGCGTTGGTCGCTATCAACAGGTTTGGGACTAGACATAAGCCATAAGCCGAGAAAAAAGAACGATCGTTCTATTTTGCACGAAATTTGCGCCCTAAACTTCCCTCCCATGGAATCCACCCGCATACTCGCCATCCGACATGGCGAAACCGCCTGGAACGTAGACACACGCATCCAAGGACAACTCAATATTGCTTTGAACGACACAGGCCTGTGGCAAGCCCAGCAAGTTGGCAAGGCACTGGCGGATGAGCCGATTGCTGCGATTTACAGCAGTGACTTAGACCGCGCGTTCACTACGGCTCAGTCAATCGCCCAATCCAACCATTCGCTAATTTCCACACGAGTGCGGGCAGACATCGTCCAACCCCACACCGGTTTGCGCGAACGCCACTTTGGCCACTTCGAGGGCATGACGTGGGCGGAGATAGAAGACAAGTGGCCCACCGATGCCAAGCTATGGCGTTCACGCGATCCGCATTGGTCGCCGCAAGGAGGTGAGTCATTGCTTGTACTCAACCAACGTATTGCGCAATGTGTTCACCCAATTGCCCGCCAACATTTAGGCGAACAAATTGTGTTGGTCGCACATGGCGGTGTATTGGATGTGCTCTACCGATTAGCCACTGGCCAAGACACACAGGCACCGCGCACTTGGCATTTGGGCAATGCCGCTATCAACCGTTTGCTTTGGACGCCGGAGGGCCTCAAGCTAGTAGGCTGGGGAGATGTGACGCACTTGCAAGAAGCACAACAATCGTCACGTGATGAGTCGACGAGTTAAAAACCTATTCGGTAAATAACTCACCAGCCGCTTTAGGCGGCACTACGCCCAAATGCCGATAGGCCGCCGCCGTTGCAATACGACCGCGCGGTGTGCGTTGCAAATAACCTTGCTGGATGAGATAGGGCTCAATGACATCTTCAATCGTGTCACGCTCTTCGCCGATGCTGGCAGCGATATTGTCTAAACCCACGGGGCCGCCATCAAAACGGTGAATCACAGCTTCTAATAATTTGCGGTCCATCAAATCGAATCCTTGTGGATCCACGTCGAGCATCGCCAAGGCCTTGTTTGCTATGTCTTGGGTAATGCGACCGTCGCCTTTGACATCAGCATAGTCGCGTACACGTCGCAACAAACGGTTGGCGATACGTGGAGTACCGCGCGAACGCTTGGCGATTTCTATTCCGCCTTCTACATCCAAGGGCGTATTGAGCAAGCCCGCACTGCGCACCACGATGCGCTGCAATTCTTCGGCTGTATAAAACTCTAGACGCGAGACGATACCAAAGCGATCGCGTAGCGGATTGGTCAACATACCTGCGCGGGTAGTAGCACCCACCAAAGTAAATGGCTGCAAATCTAATTTGATGCTGCGCGCCGCAGGACCTTCGCCAATCATGATGTCGATTTGGTAGTCCTCTAGCGCGGGGTACAAAATTTCTTCGACCACGGGAGACAAGCGGTGTATCTCGTCGATGAACAAAACATCGTTGCGCTCTAGGCCAGTTAGTAACGCAGCGAGGTCTTTGGGTTTTTCTAAGACGGGGCCACTGGTGGATCGCAAATTCACGCCCAACTCTTGCGCAATGATGTG
>SYDB01000121.1 GCA_005786815.1 Burkholderiales bacterium | reverse complement strand
GCGCAGATATCCAACTCGGCATCATTTCGCCGGATGGACGCGACGCCATGCTCGAGCATGCGGAGCAATTCAAACACGCCGATATTCCTTTTGTATTCGATCCCGGCCAAGGTTTGCCTATGTTCGATGGCAAAGAGCTGAAGCATTTCATCAACCTCTCGACCTGGGTCACCGTCAACGACTACGAAGGCAAGATGCTGTGCGACCGCACTGGACTCTCTAGCGCTGAGATCTCACGCCACGTTAAAGGGTTAATCGTGACCTTGGGCGCGAATGGTTCCGAAGTCTGGGTGGATGGTCAAAAAACACTCGTGCCTCCTGTGAAAGCCAAAGAAGTGGTGGATCCCACAGGCTGTGGCGATGCATGGCGCGGCGCTTTGCTATTCGGTTTAGAAAAAGGCTGGTCGCTAGACAAATGCGCAGCACTAGGCAACGAAGTCGGAGCCCGCAAAATTGCGCAACGCGGGCCGCAAAACTACCAACTCAGCGATTTACATATCGGCTGATTCGTTATTTGGCAGACCAAGAAAAAGCCCGAGGCCTCGCGGCGTCGGGCTTGAGTAAACAATAAATCCGTTTTCTGATCGTTTGAGAATCAGGGTCTGCTTGCCGTTGGAAACGGCCATGCAGCTTGTGGATTTAAAGTGGTTTGCGCGTGAGCGACGGCAGCGGGTGCTTTCGCGGCTTTCTTGGGCGCAGGTTTTTTAGCGGCCTTTTTAGGGGCTGCTTTCTTGGCAGCAGGTTTTTTCGCGGCTTTCTTCGCAGCAGGCTTTTTCTTAGCTGCTACTTTTTTTGCTGGCTTTTTAGCAGCGGCTTTTTTAGCTACGGCTTTCTTCGCAGCAGGCTTTTTCTTAGCTGCTACTTTTTTTGCCGCTGGCTTTTTGGCTGCAGCTTTTTTAGCTGCTGGCTTCTTCGCTGCGACCTTCTTGGCTGCCGGCTTTTTAGCGGCTACTTTTTTAGCGGCTGGCTTTTTAGCTGCCACTTTCTTTGCTGGGGCCTTCTTTTTAGCGGCCGGTTTTTTTGCAGTTGCCATTTCTTTTCTCCTAGATCAATTTTTTAGATCGTTGAGTGAAAACACTTTGCACCGGTTGGTAGCATGCAAAGCGATTCATGGCGCTGGACCCGGGTCCAACCCCATGAACACGTTGAGTCCGTCACAACACCTCGTAAGTGGGTGTTTATGGAAGTGACGAACAAATTCAGGGACATATGGTTTTAAAAATCAGTCCCAAGACAAAGCACCACCTGATTGGTATTCAATCACGCGGGTTTCAAAGAAGTTACGTTCTTTTTTCAAGTCGATCATCTCGCTCATCCAAGGGAAGGGGTTTTCCTCATTGGGGAACAACTGCTCGAGACCGATTTGGGTTGCACGGCGGTTGGCGATATAGCGTAAGTAACCTTTGAACATAGATGCGTTCAAGCCCAACACGCCGCGTGGCATGGTGTCTTCAGCATAGCGGTACTCAAGTTCAACGGCCTGCATGAACAAGTCTTTGATCTCTTCTTTGAAAGTCGCAGTCCACAGATGTGGGTTTTCGAGTTTGATTTGGTTGATCAAATCAATACCGAAATTGCAGTGCATGGACTCGTCACGCAAGATGTACTGGTATTGCTCTGCAGCGCCAGTCATTTTGTTTTGGCGGCCGAGTGCCAAGATTTGGGTAAAGCCTACGTAGAAGAAGAGACCTTCCATCAAGCAGGCAAACACAATCAAAGACTTCAACAGCGTTTGGTCAGTTTCAGGCGTACCAGTGTGGAAGTGGGGGTTCATGATGGCTTCGATGAAGGGGATCAGGAACTCATCTTTGTCGCGGATAGATTTAACTTCGTGGTAGGCATTAAAAATTTCCGATTCGTCGAGGCCCAATGACTCCACGATGTATTGGTAAGCGTGGGTATGAATAGCTTCTTCAAACGCTTGGCGCAGCAAGAACTGGCGGCACTCAGGTGCTGTGATGTGGCGGTAGGTGCCCAGCACAATATTGTTGGCGGCCAAAGAATCAGCTGTGACGAAAAAGCCGAGGTTGCGCATGATCAAGCGGCGCTCGTCATCGGTCAGACCGTTGGGGTCTTTCCACAACGCGATGTCACGCGTCATATTCACTTCTTGCGGCATCCAGTGGTTGGCGCACGTAGCGAGGTATTTTTCCCAAGCCCATTTGTATTTGAACGGCACCAACTGATTCACAGCGGTGTGGCCATTGATGATGCGCTTGTCTGCTGCATTGACGCGGCGTGCACTGGTAGCGGCAGCTGTTGATGCAGCAGCAACTGGTGTGGTGAGTGTTGGGGTAACAGGTGCTTTTGCGCCGTCATCCAACATGCGCATGGCGACTGGGGCTTGCGCACTTTGGGAAATTGTAGGGGGAGGTGTATCCATCAGGCGGCTGTTCATGCCGCTTGCTAAGGGGAGTGATGCTGAAGGTTTTACTTCTTCGTCCCAGGTCAACATAGATTATTTTCCAATTCTTAGATTATCAATGCAATGCACCCAAACGCAAAGCGTTGTGCGGGTGCAGAGCGGGTTTGTGTTGTGCAAATACAAATGTGCGGGATTGCCGATCACTGACACGCTTCGCAAGTTGGATCATCAACGCCGCAAAACTTCACGTCGGTAGCGGCTACTGCGCTCAGCTGTTGTGCTTGCGCAGCCATCGCAGCAGCTTCGAGTGCACTCAGTCCGCCGGTGGGCGAGCCTGAAGACACCGAGTTGTGTGAGCCTGCTTGCACCGTAGATTTCTCGACTTGTTGTGCGCTGGAAGTGCGTAGGTAGTAAGTGGTTTTTAATCCACGTAACCAAGCCAACTTATAGGTCTCGTCCAACTTCTTGCCGGATGCGCCCGCCATGTAGATGTTGAGGGATTGCGCTTGGTCGATCCACTTTTGGCGACGCGATGCGGCTTCGACCAACCACTGCGGCTCCACCTCAAAGGCCGTGGCATACAAGGATTTGATTTCTTGCGGCACACGGTCGATAGGACGCAGTGAGCCGTCAAAGTGTTTGAGGTCCATGACCATCACATCGTCCCACAAACCGAGGCGCTTCAAGTCACGCACCAAGTAGCTGTTGATCACCGTGAATTCGCCAGATAAATTAGATTTGACCGACAAATTGCCAAAGCAAGGCTCGATGGAAGCGTCAACGCCAATGATGTTGGAGATCGTCGCGGTTGGCGCAATCGCCACGCAATTGGAGTTGCGCATGCCGTCTTTGGCAATTTTGTGGCGCAATGATTCCCAGTCCAAAGTGGTGGAGCGGTCTACATCTAAATAACCACCGCGTGCAGACGCAAGAAGGTCTAAAGAGTCCAATGGCAAAACACCTTTATCCCACAGAGAACCTTTGTAGCTTGCATATTGGCCACGCTCTTTGGCGAGATCAGTCGATGCCCAATACGCGTAGTAGCAAACTGCTTCCATCGAGCGGTCTGCAAACTCGACGGCGGCTTGTGAGGCGTAAGGAATACGCATTTCATACAAACTGTCTTGGAACGACATGATGCCCAAGCCAACAGGACGGTGACGTAAGTTCGAGTCACGCGCTTTTTTCACGGCGTAGTAGTTGATGTCGATCACGTTGTCGAGCATGCGCATCGCGGTAGAGATGGTGCGCTTGAGTTTGTCGTGGTCGAGTTCTTGGCCGTTGGCGCCTTCGATCAAATGCTGTGACAGATTGACCGAGCCGAGGTTACAGACCGCGGTTTCGGTGTCGCTGGTGTTCAACGTAATTTCCGTGCACAGGTTGGATGAGTGCACCACGCCTACGTGTTGTTGTGGCGAGCGCACATTGCATGGGTCTTTGAAAGTGATCCATGGGTGGCCAGTTTCAAACAACATGGTCAACATCTTGCGCCACATGTCGGTGGCTTGGATGGTTTTGCTGGGTTTGATTTCGCCGCTCTTGGCTTTGGCTTCGTAAGCTACATAGGCTTTTTCGAATTCCGCGCCATAGAGGTCGTGCAAATCAGGCACATCCGAGGGAGAGAACAAGGTCCACTCGCCTTTTTCCATCACGCGGCGCATGAATAAGTCTGGAATCCAGTTGGCGGTGT
>SYDB01000120.1 GCA_005786815.1 Burkholderiales bacterium | reverse complement strand
GTTTTCACGCCCAAGTCGCCGCCAAAGACAGTGGCGATGATGAAGCCATGTTCTACGACCACGACTTTGTTCGCGCTCTGGAATACGGTATGCCGCCTACCGGTGGCTGCGGCATTGGCATTGACCGATTGATGATGCTGCTGACTGACAGCCCTAGCATTCGCGATGTCATTTTGTTCCCGGCGCTGCGACGTGAGGTTTAAACGTCTAGTTACATTTATTTAAATTTAAAACACAGTTTCATTTTTATTTAGTAATACTTAATTGCTACTATTAATTATTTTTTAGTATTTAATAAGTTAATTTATTGATGATCGTGTAGCATCTCGCCCTTTGAAACTGGGTGGGTATCTTGCGTAAATTGACAAAGCGTGAAGTTGAAATCTTGCGATGGACGGCAGCTGGCAAATCTGCTGACGAGATCGCCCATGTTCTGCATTTGTCAGTCAACACCATCAATTACCACATCAAAAAGTCCATTGCTAAACTGGATGCACCCAATAAAACAGCGGCTGCTGTGAAAGCCGCAGTTCTAGGTCTTTTGAATTAACTTGCAAAGACTACCAAAGTTGGTAGTTGTTCTTTAAGAATACTTTTGATTTAATACTTTCTGTTACGTAAATTTTTACTGTGGCTTACTTACAGAAAGTTCTCGGATGGATAGCGCGCAAGATATAGATTGGAAACCCGACACGCTCACGCTTGAGCAAGTGCAAGCCGTGCTGACGCATCACCGTGAAATCAACATCGACTTTGTGATCAGCGTTTTTGCTTTGTGCCTAGCTAAAAAGAAACGCAACAAAAAGCCGCCTTCACTCGCGGCTCTACGTCAAGACCGTCACAAATTGGGAGGACTGCCTCCAGGTTTTTGATCGTCCTGTGTCGCATCACCATCAGGTGAATTCTTACGCCCTTCACGTTCTTTGAGTTTTTCTTCTTTTTTCTTCTTTTTTGCCAATTCGCGTTGGCGTTTTTCGTAGTTGTAGTTAGGAGCTGCCATGGTTTATTTTTTCTCAATAGGTGGTTTGCACTCGTGGCAAAAAAAGGCCAATGAACCAGCAAAGCGTCTTTGGCTTCCTAAACGACGTGGTTTGTGTAAGCCGCATTTCATACAAGACATGGTTTCTCCTACTTTGCCCATTCCTATAAAAGGTGAGCCGTTCTCACGGCTCGTGAAACGCAGTCCGCTGTCGCTGACCTCGTTTTTTCCATTCTTTGTCGCCATCTTCGCTTTCGTTAGTGTGGCGAACTACATTGCTTGCTAGGGCAACAAGTCCAAGGCCCGCACGTAGGCGGGGTCTGTCATCAGCGCATCCCAATCTAGCGGAGAATTTTTAGGTAGCAAGGCTAGGCGTCGCATTTCACTCGCCTCACTTGCAAACCAATGGTGTTTAAGCAAACATTCTGCTAAACCGTCGAGCATGGCGTCTACCGCATGTCCATCGCCCACACTCTGATTACACAACAAAACCAAATCGCAACCTGCATGGAGTGCAGCCATGCCTGCCTGGGCAAAGCTGACTTCACGGCCTTGGATGATGCGTGCGCCTGCCATCGACAAATCGTCGCTAAAAATAGCGCCGTTGAAATGCAAACGTCCACGCAAAATATCTTGCAACCAATAAGGTGAAAAACCTGCAGGCAATGCATCTACTTTTTCGTAAATGACGTGTGCGGGCATCACGCTAGTGAGTGTCGAACTCAGCCACTGGTATGGCAGTACGCAATCGTTCAAGATAGTCGAAAGACTGCGTGTATCCAACGGTATGTCGACATGCGAATCTGCACGCACTTTACCGTGGCCTGGAAAATGTTTGCCGCAATTGGCCATGCCAGCTTGCAACAAACCGAGCATCAAACTTTTGGCTAATGCAGCCGCCACACGCGGGTCGCGGTGAAAAGCGCGGTCGCCAATCACGCCACTTTTTCCATGGTCTAAATCGAGCACGGGTGTGAAACTGAAGTCCACGCCACAGGCACGCAACTCACTCGCCAACACATAACCGCATGCAGTCGCAGCATCCATCGCTGCCATTGCACCACTACCCGTGTGAAAAGCGCCACGCACCGACTTGCTGTCTTGCATCCAAAGTTCGCCTAAGGCACGCATAGGCGGTAGGTGTGTGAATCCATCGTTACGAAAACGCTGCACGCGTCCGCCTTCGTGGTCTACGCAAATCAGCACATCGCTACGAACAGCTTTAATATCAGCGCACAGCTGCGTAAGTTGGGTTCGACTTTGCCAATTACGAGCAAACAAAACTACCCCACCAGTCAATGGATGGCGCAGGCGTTGTTTGTCCAATGCAGTCAGTTGTGTGCCTGCAATATCCAGTATCAAAGGCGCATGGTGGTTCATGGAATGATTTTCTCCACCATGACGTAACTGGTAGCGTAGTCAGATTCATCGCTGACACTCACATGCGCGCGCAAGCCGCGAGCCTCAAACCAGTCTTTCAATGTGCCATGCAATGTGATGACAGGTTGCCCCGTTGCCAAATTAGATAATTCACACGCGCGCCAAGTCATCGGCATGCGCATACCCAAGCCTATGGCTTTGCTAAAGGCCTCTTTGGCAGAAAAGCGAGTAGCCACATAACGCACGCCGCGGTCCGGCCAACGCGCGCTGCGTTTATGCCAAATCGCAATTTCGCGCTCAGACAACACTTTTTGCGCAAAACGTTCACCGTACTTGGCAAGGGACGTACGAATACGACGGATGTCGCAGATATCGGTGCCTACGCCATAGATCATGCTTGCAAACACCCCTTGTAGGCTCGCACTGCATCGCCGTAGCCCATTTCTAATGCGTCTCCAATCAAGGCATGACCGATTGATACTTCCGTCACTTTAGGAACAGCTTGCACAAAGGGACGCAGATTATCTAAATTCAAATCATGTCCTGCATTGACTCCTAAGCCCGCAGCAATTGCGGCTTGCGCAGTAACCGTAAAACTCTTCAAAACATTCGCTTGCTGCTCTGTTCCAAAAGCGCGTGCATAGCTTTCTGTATAAAGCTCCACACGGTCTGCACCAATGGCTTTGACAGACTGCATCACATGTTGCGCAGTCTTTGCGTCTGCGCATGGGTCCATAAACAAGCTCACCCGCACACCTAGCGATTTGGCAGATGCAATCAAAGGCTCCAAGCGTTTGGCATCTTGCGGAAAATTCCAGCCGTGGTCACTGGTGAACTGGCCTTCACTATCTGGCACGAAAGTCGTTTGTTGCGGACGCACTTTGCGGACAAAGTCCATCAGGTTGTGAAATGGATTGCCTTCAATATTGAATTCTCGATCGGGCCAAGCCTTAAGTAACTCTGCCAATGCAAATACATCGTCTGCACGAATATGACGTGCATCAGGGCGGGGATGCACGGTAATGCCAGCAGCGCCTGCCTCTAAACACAAGGAAGCAGCGCGCGTCACACTCGGAATACCAAGGTGACGCGTATTGCGTACCAGAGCCACCTTGTTCAGGTTGACCGATAGTGCAGTGTGTGAAGAGAATGGAGTCATTGAATGCGTCAAAGCGTTTGTAAGTCCACCATCATTTGGCGCGTACGCAAGGTCTGAACCCCGCAATGGTAGTGCACCAAAGCGCGCAGTTGCGCCTGCAAGGTATTGCGTTGGTCTGGTGGTAGTTCAGCACATACACGCAAGGTGGCAGCCATGGGCGATGCTTCTTCCAAGCTACCTTGCAATGCCCGCCAGACAGATGCGTCAATACCGTTGCTCTCATGCGAGGCAAGACTACGCAAACCACCTTCCGCAACCAAGCTGTATGCGGTATTGGCTTGCAGAGGCGCCAAAGTGAGTGTTTGCAAATCCAAATTGGGCAACAAGCCAATATCGCGCAACAAGAGCAACTCAAATGCACGCAATGCAGGGGCAATCGTGCCGTCATGCCCAGCCGCCAACACTTGCACCACTTGGGCATACAAATCAAACAAGCGGGGATGCGGGTCATCACGCGCAAGCAAACGCAACAAAAGTTCGTTGATGTAATAGCCAGACAACAATGCCTCGCCCATAGGCATGATGTGACCGCCCACCCACTCTGCCACTTTGAGTGTGCGAATCTCAGCGTCACCGCTGTAACTGATGGCCAGCGGTTGCAAAGGCAACAAGACTGGACGAAAGTTAGAACTGGGTCGCTTAGCGCCTTTGGCGACCAGGGCTACGCGACCGTGATGGCGGGTGAATGTTTCAAGGATGAGACTGGACTCGCTCCAGTCGTAACGGTGTACGACGAAAGCCGGTTCGGCGTGGATGCGGGTCTTACTCGTAGCCAAAGCTACGCACCCGTGCTTCGTCGTCGGCCCAACCCGAGCGCACTTTGACCCACAACTCTAAAAACACTTTGGCATCAAACAATTTTTCAAGCTCTGTGCGTGCTTCGGTGCCCATGCGTTTGAGGCGTTCGCCTTTATCGCCAATCACCATGGCTTTGTGGCCATCACGCTCCACGACGATGGTGGCAGCAATGCGCACCATGCGTTTCACGCCTTTGGTTTTACCGGGTTCTTCTTCAAACTTATCGATGATGACGGTTGAGGTGTAAGGCAACTCGTCACCCGTTAAGCGAAACAGTTTTTCTCGCACCATCTCGGCTGCCATGAATTTTTCGCTGCGGTCGGTCAATTCATCGGAACCGTAAAACCAGGCTTGTTTGGGCAGGTATTTTTCACAAATGCCAAGCAAGCGTTCCACGTCTTTGGTGTTTTTAGCCGACATTGGAACGAACTCGGCAAATGCATGGCGTTGCTGCATGTCTTGCAACCATGCGGGCACAGCGTCTCGGCTTTTCACGGTATCTAATTTGTTGGCCACCAACAATGTAGGAATACCAGGGGCAAGCAATGCTAAGACTTTGGCATCTGCTGGCGTAAAACTACCTGCTTCGACCACCAACAAAACCAAGTCCACATCGCCGACTGCGCCTTGCACGGTTTTATTCAGTGATTTGTTTAAAGCGTTGCCATGGATGGTTTGGAACCCCGGCGTATCTACAAACACAAACTGCGCACTGCCCTCGGTACGCATACCGGTAATGCGATGGCGTGTTGTCTGCGCTTTGCGCGAAGTGATGCTGATTTTTTGACCGACCAATGCGTTGAGCAAGGTAGATTTGCCCACATTGGGTTTACCGACGATGGCGATCAAACCACAGCGTTGGTCTTCGGGTGCGACCAACGCAGGGCTTGCCATAACACGCTTGCCTTTGCTTGCATTGAGCATGGCGTCGATGTCGTCAGCGCTTTGAGGCGTGTTATCAGGTGTGTGTGTCATGGAGACTCTTTGAGGACTTGCAGCATGGCCGCTGCGGCAGCTTGCTCTCCTGCTCGGCGCGATGTACCGATGCCACGCTCGCAGCGGGCTAACTCGATCACTTCGCATTCCCCCTCAAAGGTTTGGCGATGCGCTGCACCCACGGTGCCGACCACGCGGTAGATGGGAAGCTGCATCTTGCGTGCTTGCAACCACTCTTGTAATTCGGTTTTGGCGTCTTTGCCCACTGCCTGCATTTCAGGCTTGATATCGACTGCAGCAAAAATGCGTTGTACTAAAGCGTCCTCTTGGGCAAAACCTGCATCTACATACACAGCGCCCAAAACAGCTTCTAGTGCATCGGCCAATATAGAGGGACGTTTTTGTCCGCCGGAGCGCAACTCACC
>SYDB01000119.1 GCA_005786815.1 Burkholderiales bacterium | reverse complement strand
GCACAAGACCTCCAAGACCTCCAAGCGCGTATCGCCGCATTAGAGGCACAGCTTGGCGGCAAAGCTACAGCGACTAAAAAAACAGCCGCAAAAACCAAACCAGCCGCGGCAAAGAAGTAACCGACTTTAATTGGGGTCAGAACCTAATTAATTCCGAACATGAAGAAAGCGCCCCGTCGAACTGCTGAGCGAATTTTGGGCGTGACGCTGGAGCTTTTTAACCGCTTTGGCGAACCCAATGTCTCGACAACGCTGATTTCCTCCGAGCTAAATATCAGCCCAGGGAATTTGTATTACCACTTCCCCGCCAAAGACGAATTGGTCAATGCACTGTTTACGCGTTATGAAGATGCGTTGAACGAATTGCTCAGCGCAGCACCCGGTGTAAACGATATTGAAGACGCTTGGTTTTTCATGCACTCCTTGTTTGAATTGGTCTGGCAATACCGATTTTTATACCGCGACCTAAACGACCTACTCAGCAAAAACCGTCGGCTAGAAGCACAGATTAAAGATGGGCTGCTGCACAAAACCACCGCTTTTAGAACTGTCCTCGACAGCCTTGAGCATGAGGGCGTATTGGCTATCACCGTATCAGAGCGCGAAGCCACCGCCACCCACATGGTGGTCATGCTCACATGGTGGCTTAGCTACGAATACGTTCGCGACCCGCGCCACGCACTAGAACCAGAGAGTGCGCAAGCGTCTTTGTTGCGGGGTGCGAAACATGTGCTCAGTTTGCTTTCGCCCTTTGCTGCAGGGGAGAACAAAGCGCATTTACAAGCGTTGTTGGCGGCATATTAAGCTTAAATTGGCTAACATTAATTGGGGTCAGAACCTAATTAACTGCCACTTATTTTGATCAACTGGAAACCTAACTAAGTTAATTAGGTTCTGACCCCAATTAATGAAGCTTCCACCATCTTCACCCAAAACGTCCCGCCAAGTGGTATGAGTTCGTCATTGAAGTCGTAATTGGGGTTGTGTAATGTGCAAGGGCCTTCGCCGTGGCCTATTTCTCGGTGGGCGCCTTCGCCGTTACCGATGAATGCGTAGGCGCCTGGCACGGCTTGCAACATGTAGGAGAAGTCTTCGGCGCCCATTGTGGGTTCTTGGGGAACAATATTGGCTTCACCCACGATGGTTGACAGCACTTTTTTGGCGAAATCGGTTTCTGCCACGTGGTTGATCGTCGGTGGGTAGTTGCGATGGAAATCGAACTCGCAGCTTGCACCAAATGCAGTGCAAATATGCTGGGCCACTTCACGCATACGCTGCTCGATCATGTCTAGCACCTCGATGCTAAAGGTACGCACCGTACCGCGCATTTGGCATTGGTCTGGCACCACATTGGTCGCTTCACCCGCATGGATCATGGTGACCGAAATCACGCCATCATCGACCTGTTTTTTATTGCGGCTGATGATGGTTTGAAACGCTTGCACCATTTGGCAAGCAATTGGCACAGGATCGATACCGTTATGCGGCAAAGCCGCATGGCTACCCTTGCCATGGATGGTGATGGTGAACTCGTTGCTCGACGCCATCACAGGCCCTGCGCTCAACGCGAATTTGCCGACGCCCAAACCTGGCCAGTTGTGCATGCCATACACCGCTTGCATGGGGAACTTGTCAAACAAGCCGTCTTTGATCATCTCACGTGCACCACCGCCACCTTCTTCGGCGGGTTGGAAGATCACATACACCGTGCCGTCAAAGTTGCGGTTTTTCGCCAGATGCTGCGCCGCCGCTAACAACATGGCTACATGCCCGTCGTGGCCGCAAGCGTGCATCTTTCCTGGGTTTTGGCTGGCGTGTGGAAACTTGTTGAACTCTTGCATGGGCAAAGCGTCCATATCGGCACGCAAGCCGATAGCCCGGTCGCTCGTGCCGTTTTTGATAATGCCCACCACTCCCGTGGTGCCCATGCCGCGGTGGATAGGTATTCCCCACTCGGTCAGCTTGGCCGCTACCACGTCAGAGGTGCGTTGCTCTTGAAAGCACAGTTCAGGATGCGCATGGATGTCGCGGCGCACAGCGCTGATGCTGGCGGCTTGGGTAACGAGTGAATCTAGGATTTGCATCTCGCCAGTCTAGCCTTAGTTATGCCCGTTTGTCACGCAGGGAAATCCCCGCAATTTGGTGTAAATAAAGCGTGAATTCGGAGTGAAGAAGTTCTATTTGTGAATTTTCAGACGCTGGTCTGCGATTTCCAGCAGGCCATCAAATATCAACGACTCCACCAACTCGCAGTGCACCGACATGCTCGGCGCCATTTTCCAGCCCGCGCCGCCGGTCATATAGCAAATCGGTTCAGCGTTGCAGTGGGTACGCACATGCTGAACCATCCGCTCGACCGCGCCAGCAATCGCAAAAGTACCGCCGCTGGTCAATGCGTCACTGGTGTTGGTAGGAAATTCACGCACATCCCCAGTGGGCACGCGCAGCCCCGCCGTGCCAGACTCCAAAGCGCGCAACATGATGCCGTGCCCAGGCAAGATCAGTCCGCCTAAAAATTTGCCAGAGGCGTCAATGGCTTCTACCGTCACCGCCGTACCGACCATGACCACCACCAAAGGCCGCATCGGTTGGTCTTTCACCTGCTGGCGCATGCGCGCATAGGCGCCAATCATGGCGACCCACCGGTCTGCGCCTAGGCGGGTAGGGTGGTCGTAGCCGTTTGTTAAGCCAGCCTCTGAAATGGAGGGCACTACCCACGAAGGAGATGGAGAGAAGTTCCATATTTCCAATTGCTCCTCTACACGTCGACGAATTGCTTCACCGGCAACGATACACCCTAGCATGGAGGCAGGCTCCTCTAAGTCGCGCCAATCGCCGTCAGCCAATTGGTCGATATTTTCTAGAAACACGGCTCCGTGGCCCAACAACTTCGCGCCGGGTTTGGGGGCGTCGTAAAAGGCCCACTTCAAGCGTGTGTTGCCTACGTCTAGGGCTAGAACAGTCAAACTAAATAAATTGGTTATGCAAATGCCATAAGGAAGCAATTAAGCGCTATTTCACTTTGAAAGCAGTGAGCGTTCAAAGAACGGCGAACTTGCGAATGTATTTTTCTACAGCAGCAAAAAAATGCAGCCCATTTTTTTCTGAATTCATAGTGGTCGCTCGATTCTAAACTTGGAAAATAAGCATAGATAGTGTTAAAAGTTAGACGAAATAAAAACAGTCGTTGACGCTGGCTGGGCCGTTCTGTCTTAGATCCCTCTGGCAGCGAGAGCAAGCTTTTGTTACCAGCACAACAGTTGATGTTGGCTTGAAGAAAAAACTGCCACCTAAAGCAGCTTTACGCTCTCAATGCCCCACGTGTTGACGCCGCTCTTGTGTCGCCTATTACGTGGCGTTTACTGAGAATCGCCCGATTCACCTGAATAATAAAAGTCTACTATGGCCAAGCCTAGACCACCCAACAAAATCAAGGTGATATCTAGTTGAGGCAGTTTCCAGATGTAAGGAATCAAGAAAGCGGCCATCAAAATCAGCCCTATTAAGCTGGTGTAACGCTCAAGAGATTTCATAGGATATTCCTTTTGATAAATTCTGTGACCAACCACTGTGCAGAGCGCATCAAGCGCGCATCGTTTTGAAAAGCGCCGACCGCCTGCACGCCCAAAGGCAGACCGTTGGAAAGGTTCATCAGCGGCAAATTGAGGCAAGGCAACCCCGCAAAACTCCAAGTGGTTTGCATAATGGGGTTGCCAGTGGATTCAAGTCCCAAGGGGGCTGTGCCTAAAGCTGCAGGGCACAAAATGGCATCGTAACTGGCAAAGTACTCATCAAAAGCACTCATGACATGGAACATCCTTTCTTTGGCAACTAGGTAGTCGTTAACCGGGATGTGCATAGATTTTTCAATCCGTTTTTGCAATACAGAGCTTAGCTGAGTGCGGCTAAGGTTCCATTCTTTTTGCAGGCAAAAGGCCAGTTCGGATTCATTCACGGTTGAGTGCCAAGCTGCCACGCTGCGCACGATGTCAGGCAAGTCGTGTTGCTCAACACTGTCGCCCATATGGGCGACAAAAGCTGTATAGGCTTCGCGGGCTTCTGGCTCGACTTGGTCCCACCATGGGGTTTTGATGAAACAAAACTTGGGCGGCAAGGGCGGTTCGGCGTTGACCACATCCACAAATCGCCGAGGAGATTGGCGTGCAGTCGCGGCATCGTGGTTATCGTCACCGACCAAAATTTCGGCAAGCAGCGCGATATCTTGCAAGTTGCGGGCAAACACACCCACCTCGTCCAAGGAGGGCGACTGGTCGAGCACGCCTGTTCGCGGCACCATGCCGCGAGAAGGTTTGTAAGCGTAAACCCCGCAAAACGAGGCCGGGCGAATCACCGAGCCATTGGTTTGTGTGCCCAGTGCCACAGGCACCATACCTGCCGCCACAGCCGCTGCCGAACCACTCGATGAACCACCAGGCGTGTGCGCAAGGTTGTGCGGATTACTAGTGGGCCCTGCTTCAGTGGTGGCAAATTCTGTGCTGACTGTTTTGCCGAAAATCACCGCGCCAGCAGCGCGCAAACGCGACACCACGGTGGCATCGCTCACTGAGTAGCGGCCCTGGTGAATGGGGCTGCCATATTCGGTCGGGAAATCCACCGTGTCAATGATGTCTTTGATGCCTATAGGAACGCCGTACAAAGACCCTGGCAAGTGGCCGGCAGAGCGGTCACGCTGCAAATTTTCGGCCTGCAAGGCCACGACCCGATCTTCACGGTGTGCAAAGGCTTGGATGCTGGCGTCCGCCGCATCCACAAACTGGCCCAGCTTGGCAGTGAATTCCCCCACTGTCTCTTGGCCACTTAGCAGGTGATCGCGAATCTCAAGAGCCGTGAGCTCCGAAATACTTTTGCCAAGACCATTCATCACTGCGCTTTGAAAAAGTCAGGGTTGACCACAGACTCATCGTCGGGGTCGCGTTCCATTTCAACCGCTTGGTTGAAGAACTGGTCTGGCAAATAAGTGACCATGGCAGGGAAGGCATAGGTCATGGCCAATGTGAACAGAATGATGTAAACAAAAGGCATGCACCCACTAAAGATAGTGTTCAATTGCAGACTCTTGGGTGCAACCCCTTTCAGGTAATAGGCCGACATCGCCAT
>SYDB01000118.1 GCA_005786815.1 Burkholderiales bacterium | reverse complement strand
GTCCACAAATAAGGAGGGAAATGCGGCATGGTCCACGTTGCCACATTACTTACCGCGTTGAGGTAGGCACCACGGTGATGGGTCACTACACCTTTAGGGTCACCCGTAGTGCCGCTGGTGTAACTCACGGCAATGGCGTCCCATTCATCTAGTGGACCCTCCAAACGTGAGAGCGGAGTATGTGACGCTAACCAATCTTCGTATTCATGGTGGCCTAACTGTTCGCCTACACCCGTGTATTCGCTGTCGCACACATCAATCACCACAATGTCTCTGCCATGCTCTTTTTTGAGGATGTCCAAAGCTTTTGCAATGACTGGCGCGTATTCACGGTCGGTAATCAACACCTGGGATTCACAGTGGTGAAGTTGCCAAGCGATCAAAGCGGCATCTAGTCGGGTGTTCAAAGTATTGAGTACAGCGTTCAAAGCAGGTACCGCGTAATGCACTTCGACCATCTCAGGAATGTTGGGCAGCATGGCGCTCACCGTACTTCCTCTTCCAATCCCTTTGGACTTGAGAGCCGCAGCCAGTCGCGCTGAGCGCTCACGTGTCTGCGCCCAGCTATAGCGTCTTTTGCCATGGATGACGGCAGGCAAGTCTCCAAAGATTTCAGCACTGCGCTCTACAAAGCTCACTGGAGAAAGCGCCGTGAAATTGGCAATGTTTTTATCTAATCCTTGGTCGAAGATGCTCGTCATATCAAACCCGTTTACGTTTATTTAAGTCGCAATAGCAACCGTCAAAGCTTGGTCGATGTCCCACAAAATATCGTCAATATGCTCTAAGCCAACAGAAATTCGAACCATATCAGGGCCCACGCCTGCAGCCAACTGTTGTTTTTCATCTAGCTGTCTATGCGTGGTGCTTGCGGGATGGCTAATCAGCGTGCGTGTATCGCCAATGTTGACCAAATGGCTCATGAATTTTGCGGCCTCAATGAACTTCACGCCCTGCGCAAGCCCGCCTTTCACACCAAAAGCCAAGAGACCGGAAGCACCGCGCATTTGTTTTTGCATCAAAGCGTGTTGCGGATGATCGGCTAGGCCCGGGTAATTGACCCAAGCCACACGCGCATCTTCTTTGAGAAATGTTGCAACTGCGAGGGCATTACTGCAGTGCCTTTCCATGCGCAATGGCAGTGTTTCGACACCTTGCAAAATTTGCCATGCACTTGTAGGGCTCAAAGATGCACCATACACTCGCAAGCTTTCCATACGACACCGCATAGTGAATCCAAAATCACCAAAGGTTTCGTAAAACTTGACGCCGTGATAACCAGCAGAAGGCTCGGTCATCCCAGGAAATTTTCCGTTGTCCCATGGAAACTTGCCGCTCTCCACAATCACACCGCCCAAGGTTGTTCCGTGCCCTGCTAGGTATTTGGTAGCCGAATGGACCACGATGTCTGCGCCGAATGCGATGGGGTTACACAGCATGGGACTCGGGACAGTGTTGTCAATGATCAAAGGAAGACCATGGGCATGTGCGACATCTGCTAGCGCAGCAATATCGAGCACCAACATGCTGGGGTTCCCCAAGCTCTCTGCATAAATCGCTCTTGTGTTGGCTTGTATGGCCGCCGCAAAAGCCTCCGGTTGACTGGCGTCTACAAAAGTCGTTTGGATACCAAATTTTGCAAGGCTAACAGCCAGCAAAGTGACCGAACCGCCATATAAAGCACCAGCTGCCACCACATGGTCGCCCGCTTGCAAGATAGTCATGAGTGCCATCGCTTCTGCGGCCATCCCAGAGGCCGATGCAACTGCTGCACGGCCACCTTCTAGCGCTGCCACACGCTCTTCTAGTGCGGCAACCGTTGGGTTGCTCAGGCGGGAGTAGACATTGCCAAAAGTTTGCAAGTTAAAAAGCGAAGCCGCATGTTCAGCGCTATCAAAAACAAAACTGCTGGTTTGATAAATAGGCAAAGCGCGCGCACCAGTGGCGGAGTCTGGAATTTGTCCCGCGTGAATGGCCAAGGTCTCTGGCTTGAACAGATGGTCGCTCATGAAAGTCTTGCTTACTTCTGCCGCTTAGCAGAAATCACACCAGTATTCACACCGGCCCAATGGAGCCCACCAAAAATACGTGCATGCTCAATCTTCACGCATCGGTTAGTGACCGAATGACGACCTGCGTTTAGAAAAACTTGACTCGCCTCCATGTTGTCGACATCCAATTGCTGCCATAAGCAACTTGCACCAATTTGTAGAGCCTCATGGGCGATCGGCAACACATCCTCGGTGCGTCTGAAAATATCGACGATATCCACTGGGTGCGGAATATCTAACAAACTGGCGTAACAAGTTTCACCCATTATTTTTTCAGGTGGTGTTTGCCCATCTCCTGCATATCTTGGATTTACAGGAATGATTTTGTATCCATGCTCTTGCATGTACTTGGCAGCAAAGAAACTAGGCCGGTTCCATTGCGCAGACAAACCCACCACAGCAATCGTTTTTGCTGACTGCAGTATTTGTCTCAACACTTGAATATCGTTTTGCATAAGAAATATCCCGTCAGCATACCTTAGCGCAAAGGCCACGTTTTTAATCCGCGAGGCGAAAGCCGCGAGGGATTTCCCTAGCCCATTGGGCCGCGTTGTATGGCGGGTATGCTTGCTAGAACGGACACCCTAGGGAACTTCAAAAAATAAAATGGACAACATGTCTAACGCTGATTTACTAGCCATCGATCTTGGTACGCAAAGCATACGGTTGACCGCATTTGATCGAAGTGGGCAAAAGCAATGGAATTGGTCTGCGCTGGTGGACTCACATATACAAGGTGATATTTTTGAACAATCTACCGAGCAATGGGGCACCCTCCTACTGCAAGGACTTTGCGAGGCCCGCCTAGCTGGAATAAGGCCACAGGCAATCGCTGCAGCAGGCCCAT
>SYDB01000117.1 GCA_005786815.1 Burkholderiales bacterium | reverse complement strand
GGGCTAGGCGCAATGCGCTCATCCCGGCTTCTGTACCAGAGCTGACCAAACGCACCATCTCCATAGAAGGCACTTGTGCCAATATGGCTTCGACCAATTCAATTTCGCGCTCTGTTGGGGCGCCAAATGAAAAGCCATTGACGGCAGCTTTTTGAACAGCTTCTAACACTGCGGGATGGCCGTGGCCCAAAATCATCGGGCCCCATGAGCCGATGTAATCGGTATAGCGTTTGCCGTTGGCGTCCCAAAAATAAGCGCCTTGCGCGCGTTGTACAAAACGCGGTGTGCCGCCAACTGCACGAAATGCGCGAACGGGAGAATTGACGCCACCAGGAATGACTTTGGCGGCGCGTTCAAATAAGGTTTGGTTAAGGTCTGTCATAGCGGTTTTGTCTCAATGCTTGGTTTCATGACGGGGGAGGGAGAAATCTTCGGCGGTGGCCAAGCGGTCATCGCTGTCTGCAGGAGATTCGGTGCCATCTTCGAGTTCAGCCCAAAACAAGCGGTCGGGCAAGATGTGGCCCATGCCAGGGCGGTACCCACTGTTGAGGCATTGGTCTAAAAACGCCAAGCCTTCGCGGGTGGCGGCTTCCAAATCGGTGCCAGAGGCGAGCAATGCTGCCAGAGTTGCGCTCAAGGTGTCGCCTGCACCAGAGAAGACAGCGTCGAAACGCTCGAACTTCTCCGTTACCAAAACAGTGTGCGGTGTGGCCAGGACGTTTTCTACTTGTTGGTCTGGGTGACTGATGCCAGTGACCAAAACATAAGGCACGCCCACTTCAGCGGCGGCGCGCGCCAAGTCGCGCGGACCTGGACTTTTCTCGCTGCTCCAATCGGGTAGCAACCATCGCCACAAGGTGTTGTGGTTGCCGACCAAAAGCGTGGTTTGCGGCAAGATCAATTCGCGAAACGCGTCTAGGTAGGCGTCGATGGCTTCGTCTCCCCACCAAGACAGATTAGGCATGTAGGCCACCACGGGCACTTCAGCGTAGTCAGTCGCCACTTCGGCGATCACGCTGAGATTTTCTGGGTTGCCACAAAAGCCAACTTTGATAACTTGCACGCTAACGTCTTCGAGCACACTGCGCGCTTGTTCGGCGACGGCTTCTTCGTCAAAAGACACATGGTCGAATATTTCTGCCGTGTCGCGCATGTAGGCACCTGTGACTACGGGCAAAGCATGTGCCCCGACCGAGGCACTGGCCAAAACATCCGCGCCAATTCCACCCGCACCGCTCGGATCGTTGGCATTGAATATCAGCACGCAAGGAGGCGCCGCTGTACTTTCATCGCTGAGGTCGTGGGGATGGAGGGCGGGGGTGTTTTCTGAAGGCATGGGGCGGTCGATACAATGCAAATCATTCTATGCGTTGAAGAAAGCAGTGCCGTGGCAAAAACTTGGATGTGTCTTATTTGTGGTTGGATTTATGACGAAGCTGCGGGAGATCCCGAACACGGTATTGCCCCAGGTACCCCTTGGGACCAAGTGCCGATGAACTGGACTTGTCCCGAATGCGCGGCGCGCAAAGAAGACTTTGAAATGGTGCAAATCTAAGGCCTTGCTCAGACATGCAAGTTCGCCACGCATTTGAATCTCCAATGCTGGCTTTGCTGCGCCATCGGCCGCAGATCCATCTGCCAGCGGCACAACAGTTATTAGCGTTGTGCCAAAAGCAAACGGCGCAAGAAACCTTCCCCGGTTGGATGACCTTTTGGTCTTTGGCCGCGCACTACTTCAGCGGCCTGTGCCAAGCCAGTGCCCGCGAACTCACTTTGCAAGAAGTCAGTGCGTCTAGCCAAATCATGAGCGGTTTGTTGTTGCGCCAAAGCTTTGACCCTGGCCAAGAAACCTCGCTCGAAGGCTTGGACTTGATCAACCATCTCTTGTTTTTAGAGCAAGCCGATGTGATTACCCAGCGCTTGGTCAGCATCTTGGACGACTGTTCCCAAGAACAACAACCCCAAGTGCCTGAGACGCTTCAACTAGACGCCCACCATATGGCCCAGTTGGCGCAAGAGGTCTCTTTGAATTCTGTGCATGAAGTGGCGGATGCGCTGGCTTCGCAACTCGCCAGACTACGCACCACGCGCATCATCTCCGACATCAAAACCAGCTTGCAAGGCGCACAAGAAGTTAGTCGCCTGTTGCACCAATTTGCCGTTGGCAATGTGCGTGCGCCCCAAGAGTCGGTGCTTGCCGCTTTGCGCGGCGACTAAGCCGCTTTTTTCACGACCGCATAACGCGCCAAGGTCTCAGCTCGGGCTTGGGCGTGGTCGACGATAGGCTCGGGGTAGTTCTTACCAATTTCCACACCAGCGGCTTCCAATGCGATGGGCTTGGCCAGCCATGGCGCATGGATATCTTTGTTATTGAGCCCAGCCAAGGCGGGCAGATAGCGGCGGATAAATTTAGCTTCTGCATCAAACTTTTCGCTTTGGCTGATGGGGTTGAAGATACGGAAATAGGGCTGGGCATCGCAGCCGCTGGAGCTTGCCCATTGCCAGCCACCGTTGTTAGCAGCCAAATCAAAGTCGTTCAAATGTGTGGCGAAATACTGTTCGCCCCAGCGCCAGTCAATCCCTAAGTCTTTCACCAAAAAGCTGGCTACCACCATGCGCAAGCGGTTGTGCATATAGCCCGTCTGGTTGATCTGCGCCATGGCGGCGTCGACCAATGGATATCCGGTGCGGCCTTCGCACCACGCGGCAAAGCGTTGCTTGGCCAACTTACCGTGTTCCCAGGCAATAGCGTCGTACTCGCGCTTAAAAGCAGACTTCACGACTTGCGGGTGGTGGTGCAAGATCTGGTGATAAAACTCCCGCCAAATCAATTCCGACAACCATACCTCGGCACCTTTGGAGCCCGCCAACATGCGTTGGTGTCCCGCGCCCGCCAATTCGCGTATAGACACGGTACCAAAGCGCAAATGCACGCCTAAATAACTAGGGCCTTTGACCGCAGGAAAGTTACGCGCTTCGTCGTAGCGGTCCATGCGGTCAAAAAAATCTTCAAACAATATCTGGCCACCGGCACTGCCTGTGGGAACCGCCAGTTGCTTTAAATTAGTGGTCTCAAAACCAATGTCTGCCAAGCTTGGGACGGGCAGTTGCAAATGCTTAGCCCGAGGCGCCAAGGCCTTGGCAAGCGGTTGTATCGCGTAGCCCTCTAAATACGCTGGCGTTAACTTTTGCAACCAAGCATTTTTATATGGGGTGAACACGCCGTAGGGCTTACCCATTTGGGTCAGTACTTCGCTGCGCTCAAAAATCACATGGTCTTTGTAGGTTTGCAAGCCGATGCCTGCATTGGCCAGTGCGCCGCGCACTTTGGCATCGCGTTCAATGGCGGCGGGCTCATAGTCGTGGTTGGCAAATACTTCTTGCACATGGAGTTCTTGGGCGAGGCGGGCGATTTCTTCCACCGCTTTGCCGTGGCGCACGATCAAACCGACGCCTTTTTGTGCGCACAAGGCTTGTAAATCAGCGTCCAAAGCCACCAAGGACTCGCGGATGAATTCCACCCGGCGGTCTGCCTTAGGCAATGGGCCCAAGATGTCGCTGTCGAACACAAATACGCAGTGCACTTGCTTGCACTGGGTCAAGGCATGGTGGAGGGCAGCATTGTCAAAAGCGCGCAAGTCGCGCCGAAACCACATCAAGCCAGCGTCAACCTGCTGGATGGGGTGTGGGGAGCGTGTCATGTTCAGCCTTTAAAATCACAGAATGACAGCAGATTCTGCCTCCATCAACCTGACGCATCACTTTTTGATCGCAATGCCCGGGCTGGAGGACGCGTCTTTTGCCAAAAGCGTGGTGTATTTGTGCGAACACAGCGAACGCGGCGCCTTAGGTTTGGTGATTAACAAACCCAGCGATTTGTCTATGCGCAGTTTGTTTGAGAAGGTAGAACTGCCGCTTCACCGGGCAGATTTGCTGGATGCGCCTGTATTAAAGGGCGGCCCTGTGCACACCGAACGCGGCTTTGTGTTGCATGAGGCGATGTTTGCCGATGCGCAAACCGGCTCTTTCCCATTACAAGCAGGTGCAGAACCTGTCCAAGGTAACCTAGATTTGGGACAGCCTGGTGGACCCGCAAAGGATGCCCCCAACCCATTGAAGACCGAGTCGGTCTACGCTTCCACCATGATGATCCCTGGCGGCTTGGAGATGACGACTTCGAAAGACGTTTTAGAAGCCCTCTCCACCGGTGCCGGTCCGCGCAAAGTATTGATTTCGCTGGGCTATTCCGCTTGGGGCGAAGGTCAGTTGGAATCGGAATTGGCGGAAAACAGTTGGCTCACAGTCGGTGCCGACGCCGATGTGATTTTTGACACGCCCATCGAAGAACGTTACGAGCGTGCCATGGGCTTGTTGGGCCTGCAGTCTTGGATGCTGTCTTCCGAGGCGGGACATTCATGAGCAACGCCACGGCCATCGCTGTGTCGGCCCAGTTGCAATCGTTTTTGGCTTTTGATTTTGGTACCCAACGCACAGGCGTAGCGTTTGGCAGCCGCGTATTGCGCCAAGCCCAACCTCTCCCTACTGTCAACGCCCAAGGCGATGCGCGCTGGCGCGAAATCGATGCGCGTATCCAAGAGTGGCAACCCGACGCACTGGTCATTGGAGTGCCTTTTCACCCGGATGGCGCTGAACACGAAAACACGGTGCGCGCCCGTAAATTTGGTCGTCAATTGCATGGACGATTTAACTTGCAGGTCTTCGAAGTCGACGAACGCTACAGCACCACTGAGGCCTTGAGCCAAGGCGCCAAAGATGCGGACGCTGCGTCTGCGTGCATCATCTTGAACCAATTTTTTGCGGAGTTGCCATGAGCGGACGCTTATCTTTAGATGCTGAAAGTCTCTACCAAACCTTGTGCAAAGGGGTAGGCGCCATGTTGACCCCAACGAGTCGGCTTGTGGGCATCACCTCCGGCGGTGCGTGGTTAGCAACCCGTTTGCAAAAAGACCTGAATCTCACTGGCGAAGCTGGCAGTATTTCTTCCGCCATGCACCGCGACGACTTTGCCAAACGTGGTTTGGCAGACGGCGGTCAAACCAAACTGCCGTTTGAAGTGAACGCAGCACACGTGATCTTGCTCGACGACGTGCTCTACACCGGACGCACCATCCGCGCGGTGCTCAACGAATTGTTCGATTACGGCCGACCTGCCAGCGTGCAACTGGCCGTGTTGGTAGACCGTGGTGGGCGCGAGTTGCCGGTGCAAGCCGACTTTGCTGCAGCGCGTATCGCGCTGCCTGCAGACCAGCTGCTGGCGCTGGCCAAAGCGGCAGACGGACGATTTAGTTTCTCGGTGGAAGGCTGACATGCTCTACAAGCGCAATCCGCAACTCAACAAAAACGGCGAGCTGATCCATTTGCTCTCGACAGAAGGACTGTCGCGCGACATCCTCACCCATATCTTGGACCACGCAGCCAATTTCGTATCGGTCAACGACCGCGAAGTGAAAAAAGTCCCCTTGCTGCGCGGCAAAAGCGTATTCAATCTGTTCTTCGAGAACAGCACGCGAACCCGCACGACATTTGAGATCGCCGCCACGCGCTTGTCAGCCGACGTGTTCAATCTGGATATTGCACGCTCTTCAGCCAGCAAAGGCGAATCTCTACTCGACACCATCGCCAACCTGAGCGCGATGGCGGCAGATATTTTTGTGGTGCGCCACAGCGAGTCCGGCGCGCCGCACCTCATCGCTGAGCATGTCGCGCCGCATGTGCATGTGATCAATGCGGGCGATGGTCGCCACGCTCACCCAACGCAGGGTTTGCTCGACATGTACACCATTCGCCACTACAAAAAAGACTT
>SYDB01000116.1 GCA_005786815.1 Burkholderiales bacterium | reverse complement strand
GTGCTGGATGAACCGACCACCGACCTCGACTTCGACACCCTGGAACTGTTGGAAGAATTGCTACAAAACTACGACGGCACAGTGTTCATCGTGAGCCACGACCGCGCCTTTTTGGACAACGTCGCCACCAGCACTTTGGTGTTCGAAGGCACAGAGACGCAACCCGGTTTTTGGCGCGAATACGAAGGCGGCGTGCAAGACTGGCTAACCCAATCCAAAAGGGCGAGCGGCTTGCAAGCGATCAAACTGAGTGGGACGCAAAGCGGAAATGAGACACGGCGTGCAAAAGAACAAACAACTTCAACGGCAACGACAACGCCAGCGTCAGATAACCCAAACGCAACGCCACTAGGTCACGAAACAGCGGCCTCTAGCAACGCAAACAACAAAATCACGGGTAGCAACAAGCCCGCTACTAAAACCCGCAAACTCAGCTACAAAGAACAACGCGAATTAGAGAGCCTTCCCGATCGCATCGCCGCCTTAGAAGCCGAGCAAAAGCAAGTGCAAGCCGACTTGGCCGACCCCAAGCTCTACGCCAGCGACGCCGCCAAAGTGGCGCAACTGCACGCACGCGATCTGGCGATTGAATCTGAACTCATGCAAGCCCTAGAACGCTGGGAATTGTTGTCCGCCTAACTTCGTCTCACCTGCGACTCTGCCATTGCAGGTTCAACGCCAGAATGGTCCGCATTTAATTCAACGCACCACTCACAAACACCCATGGGACAGCTCTACCTCGTACGCCACGGCCAAGCCTCGCTTGGCGCCGCAGACTATGACCAACTCAGCGCGATGGGCGCGCAGCAAAGCCGCCGTTTAGGTGAATATTGGAAGTCGCACGGCCTGACGTTCGATGCCGTCCTAGTCGGCACCTTGAAGCGCCACGCCCAAACTTTGCAAGGCATTCGCGACGGTTTAGGGCACAGCCCAGATGCGCTGCTATGGCCGGGGCTCAATGAATACGACAGCGAAGCCCTCATTCGCGCTGCGCATCCCAACGCAAGCTTCGACACCAAAACGCCAGAGGGCTACCGAGAATACTTTCGCATGTTGCGCAACGGGCTCAAGCAATGGATGGCAGGAACCGCATCCCCCGTCGGCATGCCCACCTACCCAGAATTTCTCCACGGTGTGACCTCGGCGCTAGACCATGTGCGCCAGCACTGCGAAGGCAACGTTTTGCTGGTCTCTAGCGGCGGCCCCATCTCAACCGCAGTAGCGCAAGTGCTGCAAGCATCACCCGAGACCAGCATCGAGTTGAATTTGCGTATGTGCAATAGCTCGGTGAGCGAGTTCCATTTCACGCCTAAGCGGCATAACTTGGTAGCGTTTAACAGCTTGCCGCATTTGGCGGCGCCCGAACATAGTGCGTGGATCACGCATGCCTAAAACTTCTAAGCTCTAACTGTGCTTAAAGGCAAATCCATCAACTCTTGCAGCAACTTCGCCAGTTGCTCGCCAGCACTTTGTACGACAGCCTCGCCCTTGGTGGATGTAGCTGCCGCCGCATTACCCACCGCCCCTTGCGGGTTGTAGTCCTGCATATGCCAGCCTAATTTCGCACTGCGGCCATTGCCCAAAATGGGATAGGTGGCAGCACGTTGTTGCGAGGTCGACGCAAAGTTTTGCGCCTTCGCCATATCGACGGAGTCGGGCGCTAGCGCCAACATCATGGAGGTTTCGATATCGCCCGCGTGTATGCCAAAACGGTGTTCATCGGCGCTAAATTGCGCCATCACTTTTTCGTCGAGTGGCAAGTTGTACCAACTGCTGCTGTAGACGATCAATCCATGCTGGGCGCGCAATTCACGCGCCACGACATCCATGAGCCCGACATTGCCGCCGTGGGCGTTGAACAGCAAAAGCTTTTTGACCCCAGCGCGCGCAACGCTTGCACCCAGGTCGCACCACTGCGAAATCACGGTTTGCGGCGACAGCGTGAGCGTGCCTGCAAACGCAATGTGTTCGGTGCTCAGTCCCACGGTTTGGGTGGGTAAAACCAACACGGGGTCTTGTTTGTCTAGATGTATTAGCGCGGCGTCGACCACACCATCGACCAAGACTGAGTCCACATTCAAGGGCAAATGGGGCCCGTGTTGCTCGGTCGCACCCAAAGGCAAAACCGCCACGACACGCGCAGGGTTGAGATGCGCAAAATCTTGACTACTCATAGCTGCCCAGCGGTGGGTAGCTAATGCGGCGGTTAATCGAGCGTTTGTGGACATAGGTGCATCTTACTTTCGTCGCCTCGTTAACATCAGCGCTATGGTCACGTTTGTTATCCGCCTTTTGTTTTGGCTCGTTTTCGTCAGCTCTGGGGCAGGCGCGGCATGGGCCCAGCTAAATGCGCCATCCAAAAGCGCCGTTGTTTCAACCCCGCAAGTGCGCGCAGAGTTGGTCGCGCATGCACCAGACGGCGTGCAAACCGGCAAAACTTTTTGGCTGGGCTTGCAACTGCAGCACACCCGCGAATGGCACACCTACTGGCGCAATCCGGGCGATTCCGGCCTGCCCACCCTGCTTGAATTTAAGTTGCCACCTGGTCTAGAAGTGGGGCCAGTGCTATGGCCGCTGCCTCAAAAACTCTCAGCGGGAACGCTCACAAACTATGGTTTTGAAAACGCCGCGCTTCTAGCGGTGGCCGTCAAGTTCACCTCCGCCTACCGCGCGCCGATGAACGGCCAACTGCCCGTGCAGTTACATGCCAATTGGTTGGTCTGCCGTTTGGAGTGCATTCCCCAAGAAGGCGAGTTCACGCTGCTATTGCCTACGCAAAGTAGTTTTGCACCCCATGCCAAAGCATTTGCCTCGCTCATCGAACACCAGCCTTCCCAACTTGCCGCATCCCAAAAAGCCGCTCGCTTTGAGGGCGACTTTTTAGTCGCGGCCGTTGAAGGTCTGCCTGCTAATTGGGTGGGACAAAAACTATCCATCTTTCCCACCGAGCCAGAGCTTTTGGAGTCTTCGACGGACCAACACGCGTTAGCTGAGCAATCGTGGCAAGGAAGCACTTGGTCGGTACGTTTGCCCGTGAGCACGGCGCGCAACGACAGCCCTACAAAAATCGGCTGGCTACTGGTCTCACAAGCAACCGGTGAGTCGCGCAAAGGTGTTGAATTGGTTTTGCCTGTTTCTGGCGCATGGCCCAGCCCCACAGCAAAAGCCTATGCAGAGGTCTCCGCCACTAAGTTTGCAAACACCGTGACACCACCTGCAAACGATGCCGACGGATTTGGATTCCTGCTCGCGCTCGCTGGCGCGCTCCTAGGCGGCTTGATTTTGAACGCCATGCCCTGCGTATTGCCCATTTTGGCCATCAAAGTATTGGGCTTTGCCCAACATGGCGCTAGCAAACACATGCGCCGTTTGACGGGTGTGGCCTACACCGTCGGCGTCGTAGCGAGCTTTTTGGCGCTTGGTGGCGCAGTTTTATTACTTCGCACTATGGGTGAACAACTCGGCTGGGGATTTCAGTTGCAAACCCCCGCTGTGGTCGCAGCTCTGGCGGTGCTCTTCACCCTGATCGCTTTGAATTTATGGGACGTGTTCAGCATGGGCAATGTGCTGCCAACACGCCTTGCATCTTTGCAATCGCGCCACCCCGTGGTCGACGCGTTGCTATCAGGCGTGCTCGCAGTAGCCGTGGCGTCGCCCTGTACCGCGCCGTTTATGGGCGCGTCTTTGGGCGTGGCGATGACAATGCCTGCTTGGCAGGCTTTAGCAATATTTGCTTTCATGGGCCTAGGGCTGGCCTTGCCCTTTTTATTGGCAAGCTGGGTGCCTGCGGTAGCGCACGCTTTACCAAAGCCGGGAATGTGGATGGTCACCTTGCGCCATGCACTGGCGTTTCCCATGCTTGCGACCGTCATTTGGTTGCTATGGGTCTTTGGCCTCCAAACCAGCGTGACGCAGGCCATGCTCTTGTTAGTTGGCTTACTGGTGGTGGCGCTGACGGTATGGGCGAGTCGCTTTAGAACAGTGCTGGCGCGTGTCGTTCAAGCATCAGGTTTGCTGGCTATTTTTTGGATTGGCCTCGAGGTTCTCGCAAATACAAATGCAGTCCCACAAGAAACACAAGCGCCTAGTGCAACTGAAAGTACCGCCCAACAGGCCAGCGGCGACCTTTGGCAAAACTGGACAGCAACCGCCGTGCAAACAGAGCTTGCCCAAGGACGCGCAGTGTTTGTCGACTTCACTGCAGCCTGGTGCGTGACTTGCCAAATCAACAAACAAACCACCCTCAACCAACCCGAATTGCTGTCCGACTTTGCGGCAAAACAGGTGCGCTTGATGCGTGCCGATTGGACGCGACGCGACCCTGCTATCTCACGCGCATTGGCGGAACTGGGTCGTAGCGGGGTTCCCGTTTATGTGCTCTACGCGCCCAACCGCGCGCCACAAGTGCTGTCTGAACTGCTGAGCGTGGCGCAAGTGCGTGAAGCTTTGGCGCAACTAGAGCCAAAAACGGCCAAAAACTAGCACAAAAATGGCACGAATCTACAAAATTTTTGTCACAGTACGTCTACTTATGCACAAAATTAAGGCCCTTATTACTACTCCCCGCGATATATCGGATTTGTCATTCAAAAAAGTTTAAATTAACTAAGTCGTTGATTTATATAGGTTTAAACGAATGCTTTTTTTTCAGGCAATCTGTTCAAAGCCTTGATTGATGCGCCTTTGGCACTACTCACGACAACATATCAACAAAGTTATCCACAGAAATCCTGAGTTAGCACCCAAACCTATAAAAATCAAGCACTTAAGTCGCTCTTACCCAAATCACCTCAACTCATCACGCCAACTTGACGCTTGACATGTCGCACATAGTTTCTGTAATCGTTCACACACCTGCGCATAGTGGGTTGGTGGATGTGTTGTCCTATGCGAGCGAAGAAATGCTTCCAACGGGAACCTTGGTCAGAGTGCCTCTGGGTAAACGCGAGTTGATGGGGGTGGTTTGGAATGCAACGCATCTTGATGATGTCACCACATCAAAAGTTGTCACAAAAAAGTCGACGGACAAAACCGAACTCGCACTACGCCCAATTGCTAGCGTGTTGGGAGGCCTAGCGCCTTTGAACACCCATTGGTGCGACTTGGTTCGATTCGCCGCGCACTATTACCAACGCAGTGTTGGTGAGGTTGCACTAGCCGCTCTGCCCAACCAACTGCGCGAACTGAGCGCAGAACAATGGACTCGGCGCTTGACGCGGAAAAGCAAGGCTTCAGATTCGCACCCATCTCTAGAAGCGTTACCTGTTCCAGCTTCAACCCCCGAACAAGCCCAAGTCCTCGAAAACATCGCCCTCCACAAAGGCCCTTTCCTACTTTTTGGCAACACCGGCAGCGGTAAAACCGAGGTCTATTTGCGTGCGGCGCAGTCCCAGTTAGCCAAAGACGCGTCCGCACAAATTTTGTTGATGGTGCCGGAGATCAACCTCACGCCACAACTGGAGTCGCGCTTTCGCGAGCGCTTTGCGCCGCAGTGGGGCGACGATTGCGTGGTCGCCATGCACAGCACCCTCACGCCCGCGCAGCGTTTGAAAAATTGGTTGGCGGCGCACAAGGGCCAAGCGCGCATTGTGTTGGGCACACGCATGGCGGTGTTTGCGTCGATGCCGCATTTGCAACTTATCGTGGTCGACGAAGAGCATGACCCGAGCTACAAACAACAAGAAGGTGCGCGCTACTCAGCGCGCGACTTAGCCATCTACCGAGGCCAATTAGAAAACGCCAAAGTCATTTTGGGTTCGGCGACGCCTTCGCTAGAGAGTTGGTACCACAGCCGCCCCGCCACAGACACCACGCAAGCCGGACGCTATATGCGCTTACATATGCCGTCTCGTGTAGGCGATGGTGCCCTACCTTTTGTGCGTCGGGTGGACATGAACCACCAACCCAAAAAAACCGTGTTCTCTAGCCAGTTGTTAGACGCCATGCGCGAACGTGTGACGCGCGGCGAGCAGATTTTGGTGCTGCTCAATCGCCGAGGTTATGCACCTGTGTTGCATTGCCCAGATTGCAACTGGAAAAGCCAGTGTCCGCATTGCAGTGCGTTTCGGGTGTTTCACAAACTCGACCGCACCTTGCGTTGCCACCATTGCAGCTTCACCCAGTCAGTACCGCGTGCGTGCCCAGCATGCGG
>SYDB01000115.1 GCA_005786815.1 Burkholderiales bacterium | reverse complement strand
TTTGGTGCGTTCAATTTAAGTTAAACGCATTAAGCCTAATTAGCCCACTCGAAAGCCGCTCTTAGGAGCGGCTTTTCTTTTGATTTCCCCAAGAAACGCACTAGTTATCCACAGCTTTATCCTCAGACTATGAGCTTGTCAGGGCTTAGGATGTACGTTTTACGAAAACACCATGTCAGCTGTTCTATCCAACTTCGACGAGGGCTTCCCAGCCGACCAGCAAATTGCGCAACTGCGAATTCCACCGCATTCGATGGAGGCGGAGTCGAGTGTTTTGGGCGGATTGCTACTGGATAACAAGTCATGGGAGCAGGTCGCTGACTTGTTGTCTGAAGGCGTGTTTTATCGCTACGAGCATCGGCAAGTGTATTTGGCGATCCAAGCACTTATCAACGCTACGCGTCCTGCAGATGTCATTACTGTTTACGAGCACTTGCAGTCCATTGGCAAGGCCGAAGAAGTGGGTGGCTTGGGGTATTTGAATGCGCTGGCGCAATATGTGCCCAGTGCAAGCAATATCCGCCGCTACGCCGAAATCGTGCGCGAGCGCGCTATTTTGCGCAAACTCGTCACTGCGAGTGACGAAATAGCGACCAACGCATTCAATACACAAGGCAAACCCGTTCCGCAAATCTTGGACGAGGCAGAGCAAAAAATCTTCCAAATTGGTGAAGAAGGCTCTCGATTGAAGCAGGGCTTTCAAAGCATGGACCAATTGGCCGTGATTTTGTTGGACCGCGTCAATCAGATGGCGGATAGTCCCAACGACATTACCGGCGTGCCTTCAGGTTTTGTTGACTTTGACAAGATGACCTCAGGCATGCAAGCGGGCGACTTGATCGTGCTGGCCGCGCGTCCATCGATGGGTAAAACAGCTTTGGCCATCAATATTGCTGAGCACGTTGCTTTGAACGAAGGTCTTCCAGTTGCCGTGTTTTCTATGGAAATGGGCGCATCGCAATTGGCTATTCGTATCGTGGGCTCCATTGGACGCATTGACCAACAACGTCTACGTACCGGTAAATTGAACCAAGAAGAATGGCCGCGTTTGGCCGAGGCTATTGAGAAGTTGCGCAATGTCTCTTTGCATATTGACGAGACGCCAAGTCTCACACCCATGGAACTGCGTGCGAATGCGCGCCGGTTGGCCCGCACCTGTGGCAAATTAGGTTTGATCGTCGTCGATTATTTGCAATTGATGAGTGGCAACACCAGCAGCAATAACGGAGACAACCGTGCAACTGAAATTGGTGAAATTTCGCGCGGATTAAAAATGTTGGCGAAAGAATTGCAGTGCCCTGTGATCGCCTTGTCGCAATTGAACCGAAGCGTGGAAACACGGACCGATAAACGCCCCATGATAAGCGATCTACGCGAATCTGGTGCGATCGAACAAGACGCAGACGTCATCATGTTCATCTACCGTGATGATTACTACAACAAAGATTCCAAAGAGCCTGGCGTGGCCGAGATCATCATCGGTAAACACCGTAATGGCCCGACGGGTACGGTGAAACTAGCGTTCTTGAAACCGCTTACCCGCTTTGAGAGCTTGGCAAGCGGCTACAGCAACGGCGACTATTAATTTTTCGCGGGCTACTAAATTTACAACACGTCGCTGGCAAAGTCTGCCAAGCGAGAGCGTTCACCACGCGCGAGCGTGATGTGTCCGCCATGTGGCCAACCTTTGAAGCGATCGACTGCAAAGGTCAAACCGGATGAGCCTTCAGTCAAGTAAGGCGTATCGATCTGTGCCAAGTTACCCATACAAATGATTTTGGTACCTGGGCCCGCACGGGTGATCAAGGTTTTCATTTGCTTGGGCGTCAAGTTTTGCGCTTCGTCAATGATTAAATATTTATTGAGGAAAGTGCGGCCACGCATGAAGTTCAAGCTCTTGATCTTGATGCGGCTGCGGATCAACTCATTGGTAGCTGCACGACCCCATTCGCCTGCGCTGGTTTCGGTTTTGGCGAGCACTTCTAAGTTGTCGTCCAAAGCGCCCATCCAAGGGCCCATTTTTTCTTCTTCGGTGCCAGGCAAGAAACCAATGTCTTCGCCAACACTGACCGTTGCGCGCGTCATGATGATTTCGGTGTAACGGCGATCGTCCAATACCTGCGTCAAACCGGCAGCCAGAGCCATCAAAGTTTTACCTGTACCTGCCGTGCCGGTCAGTGTGACGAAGTCAATCTCTGGATCGGTCAGCAAATTCATTGCAAAGTTTTGTTCACGGTTGCGCGTGGTGACGCCCCACACTGCATTTTTGAGATGCGTGAAATCTTTCAATGTTTTCAGCACCACGGTTTTGCCACGGATCTCGGTCACGCGAGCATACAAACTCGGTTCACCAGGAGACTCAAAATACACAAACTGGTTGATGTGCAATTCAGGAACGATAGGGCCGCTCAAACGGTAAAACGTTTGGCTGCCGCTTTGCCAACTCTCGACCGACTTAGCGTGTTTGATCCAAAAATCGTGGGGCAAAGCTAAAGCGCCTGAATACAGCAAGTCGCCGTCTTCCAGCGTTTTGTCGTTTTGGTAATCCTCTGCCAACAGACCGAGAGCGCGCGCTTTGACGCGCATATTGATGTCTTTAGACACCAACACCACAGGGCGCGGCGCATATTGCTCGCGTAAGGCTTCGACCACGCCCAAAATTTGGTTGTCCGCTTTGCCTTGGGGCAAGCTAGGCGGTAGCGTGAAATTCAGCGGCTGGGTTTGGAAGAACAGACGACCACCAACTTCGCGGTGTCCGGTGCCACTGAGTTGGATACCAGTCGTGATGTCAGCTTCTTGGTGGTGTGCAACCAAGGCATCGAGCGAGCGACTGGTTTGGCGCGCATTGCGCGCAACTTCTGTCATGCCTTTTTTATTACTGTCTAACTCTTCCAGCACGATCATGGGTAAGAAAACATCGTGCTCTTCAAAACGGTAGAGGCACATGGGGTCGTGCATCAACACATTGGTATCGAGCACGAACAACTTAGTAGGCCCTGTACTTTTTGCTTTTTTGGGTTTTGTTGCTACGCGCGCTGTTGGAGCTGTTTTACGCGAGGCGGTTTGTGCGTTACCTTGCGATATCTCAGGCGCCATCAATTCTTGGACTAATTCGCCACCACCTGAACGATCAAAGCCTTCCACCGAAGGACTGTGGGCTTGTCTTTCGATTAACTCGTCTTGTTCACTGGGACGACGTGCTTGTCGGGTTTTGGCAGGGGCATCAAATGCTTCGGTATTGAGGAGGGCGGCGCGTTTGGAGGGTGCTGGTGGCAAGGGCATGGGTGAATAGACTAGGGAGTTGAAACATGATGCAGGCACACAAGAAGTGAAAAAGCCGCCTGGAGGCCAAGGCGGCTTTTGATGGAAGAATCATTCACAACTTGCAGTGTCATAGAAACACTATAACCTATGAATTTGGCTGATTCGTGTCAGTTACCCACCCGATTTCTTAAGGGCTTTTACTGCTTTTAGCACTTCGTCTACGTGACCTGGAACTTTCAGTCCACGCCATTCTTGTTTCAACGTGCCATCAGAGCCAACTAAAAAGGTGCTGCGCTCAATACCTTTGACTTTTTTGCCGTACATGATTTTGTTTTTGACGACACCAAACATGTGGCACATTTTTTCTTCTGTGTCGGCAATTAACTCGAAAGGTAATTCGAGTTTGGTTTTGAAGTCATCATGCGATTTCATGTTGTCGCGTGATACGCCGAAAACAACGGCTCCAGCTTTGGCGAAGTCTTTGTATTTGTCGCGGAACTGCATGGCTTCAGTGGTGCAACCAGGCGTGTTGTCTTTGGGGTAAAAGTACAAAACCACCATTTGACCGTTGTGGGAGGAATTTGACACCTTGATGCCACCTGTGGCGTTGGCTTCAAATTCAGGGAGGGGTTTGTTGACAACAATTGCCATAGCGCTCAATCAGGTGTGACAGTGGGAAAGGCCAAGTGAGTAGGGCGACTGTCTAGACCGCGCCCACTAACGGCAACCCGCAATTTTAACTGGAAAATCCAGTCTCAGCTTGTGCATGTGTTCCCTATTTGACAAACGCAACGTCAAGCCAATCTAACAGCCGTTAATGCGCCTCAATCAGCAAGGCCGCAGCCACTTTGCGGCCCTCGCCAGCCAAAATATTAAAGGTGCGACAGGCGGCGAAAGTGTCCATGGTTTCCATGCCTATCCCCCGCAGCATCAAGGGTGAAACCCAAGCGGGTTGGACAAAGCGAAGTTGAGCGCCGCTACCAAAAATCACAAGTTCAGCGGATAAATCTGCCAGACGCGCAAAGTGGGCAGGGCTGAGTTCGGAAAAGTCAGCGCAACCCCAGTCAAATTGCTCTCCCTGCGAGGTGATTACCACGCTGCGCATGACTTTTTCACCAGATACGCCGATCCAACCTGGGCCATACCCGGTGACGGAGAGTGTGTCGATGCGATCGGGTTGGAGTTTCATAGGGTGAGGAGAGGGAATTGTGGTCAAATTATATGTTTTCACCCTACAAAAGAGCCCTCGGAGGGACTTTGCGAACCATTCAAAAATCCAACAAGCTGTCCAACGTCTGTTACGACATACGCGGTCCCATCATGGACCGCGCGCGTCAAATGGAAGAGGACGGTCAAAAAATCATCAAACTCAACATCGGAAATTTGGCCGTATTTGGCTTTGATGCGCCCGAGGAAATCCAACAAGACATGATCCGTAATCTGCCCAATTCGGCAGGTTACTCGGATAGCAAGGGCATTTTTGGTGCACGCAAAGCGGTGATGCACGAAACCCAACGCCAAGCCATCAAAGGCGTGGGACTAGAAGATATTTATTTAGGTAACGGTGCTAGCGAATTGATTGTGATGGCGACCAACGGTCTTCTTGATGATGGCGATGAGTTGCTACTCCCCGCGCCTGACTATCCGCTTTGGACTGCTGCAGTGAGTTTGTCTGGCGGTACGCCCATCCATTACATGTGTGATGAAGCCAATGGTTGGATGCCAAACATCGACGACATTCGCAAGAAAATAACACCCCACACCAAAGGGATCGTGGTGATCAATCCCAACAACCCAACTGGTGCGCTGTATTCAGACAACTTGTTGCTTGAAATCATTGCCTTGGCACGTGCGCATGGCTTGGTCATTTTTGCGGACGAGGTCTATGACAAAGTTTTGTACGACGGCGTCAAACACACGCCGATTGCCAGCTTGAGCTCAGACGTGCTGACTTTGACATTCAACTCGCTCTCTAAGAGTTATCGCTCGTGCGGTTACCGCGCAGGTTGGTTGATAGTTTCTGGCGACAAAAAGCCAGCAGCCGATTACATCGAGGGCTTAGATATGCTCTCGAATATGCGTTTGTGCGCCAACGTGCCTGGCCAATGGGCGATTCAAACTGCGCTAGGCGGTTACCAAAGCATCAACGATTTGGTGGGCGAGGGTGGTCGTTTGCGCAAGCAACGCGATATGGCCTATGAACTTATTACCGCTATTCCAGGTGTGACCTGCGTCAAACCGCAAACTGCTTTGTATTTATTTCCTCGCTTAGACCCTAAGGTGTATCCGATTGAAGACGACCAACAGTTTTTCTTGGAAATGCTGCAAGACACCAAAGTGATGTTGGTGCAAGGCACTGGATTTAATTGGCCTAACCCAGACCATTTCCGAGTGGTCTTCTTGCCGCATGAAGACGAGTTGCGCGAAGCTATCTCACGCATGGCTAGATTTTTAGAAAACTACCGAAAAACCCGAGCAGCATGAAACCGATACAAGTTGGCCTTTTAGGCATTGGCACCGTAGGCAGTGGCACTTTTGAAGTGCTCAAACGCAACCAAGAAGAAATACAACGCCGCGCGGGCCGCCCTATACAAGTCTCGATGGTCGCTGACCTCGACACCACCCGTGCCAAAGCGATTGTGGGCAGCGCTGTGAAAGTGGTGAATGACGCGCGACAAGTGATCTCTAATCCAGACATCGACATCGTGGTCGAACTCATCGGTGGTTATGGCATCGCCAAGCAATTGGTGCTGGAAGCGATTGCTGCCGGCAAGCATGTGGTCACGGCCAACAAAGCTTTGTTGGCGGTGCATGGCACAGAGATTTTTGCTGCAGCGCACAAAAAAGGTGTGATGGTGGCGTTTGAAGCGGCTGTTGCTGGTGGCATACCGATCATCAAAGCTTTGCGCGAGGGGTTAAGTGCCAACCGAATCCATTGGGTGGCGGGCATCATCAACGGCACAACCAATTTCATATTGTCTGAAATGCGCGACAAAGGCTTGGCCTTTGGTGACGTGCTTAAACAAGCGCAGGCTTTGGGTTATGCAGAGGCAGACCCTACGTTCGATATCGAAGGTGTTGATGCCGCGCACAAAGCCACCATCATGGCTGCGATTGCCTTTGGCGTGCCTGTACAGTTTGATAAAGCGTATATCGAAGGCATCACCAAACTCGAAGCGCAAGATATCCGCTACGCCGAGCAACTCGGTTATCGCATCAAGCTCTTGGGTATTTCTAAGCGAACTGACATCGGCATTGAATTGCGTGTGCATCCTTGCTTAGTGCCTTCTAAACGTTTGATCGCCAACGTAGAAGGCGCCATGAATGCAGTGATGGTGCAGGCCGATGCAGTCGGCACCACCCTGTATTACGGTAAAGGTGCTGGAAGCGAGCCCACAGCAAGTGCAGTGATTGCAGACTTGGTGGACGTCACACGTTTACTCACGGCGGACCCATTGAACCGCGTGCCCCATCTGGCATTCCAACCGGAAACCTTTGACCAAGCCATGAGCAATTTGCCAGTGTTGCCTATGGAACAGGTGGTCACCAGTTATTACTTGCGTTTGCGTGTAGCCGACCAAGCTGGTGTGTTGGCACAAATCACCGGCATCTTTGCGCAAGCCGCTATCAGCATTGATGCCGTGTTGCAACGTGAGGCCGGTGAGGGCGAGAACCAAACCGACTTGATCATCCTGACCCACGACTGTGTGGAGGCCAAGATGAACCAAGCCTTAGCGCAGATGCAACAACTCAGCACAGTGCTGGCGCCCATCACCCGTATTCGCAAAGAAGAGTTGAACTGATGTTGTATTTGTCGACGCGCGGACATCCTGAGCGTAAAAAGTTTTGTGACATCTTGCTGGAAGGTTTGGCGCCCGATGGCGGTTTGTATTTGCCCGAGCAATATCCGCAAATCGACGATGCACATTTAGGACGCCTGCGTACGATTTTGCAAACCCAAGGCTATGCCGCTTTGGCTTTTGAAGTGTTGTCATTGTTTATCGATGACATTCCTGCGGACGACTTGAAGGCGCTTTGCAACAAGACTTACACAGAGGCAGTGTTTGGTACAAAAGAAATCGTGCCATTGCGCCCCTTGGGTGAGGGCTTGCTAGTCGAGGCTTTGTCCAACGGGCCTACCTTGGCTTTTAAAGACATGGCCATGCAGTTGCTGGGTAATTTGTTTGAGTACGAATTGGCCCGCCGCGGTGAAGAACTCAATATCTTTGGCGCCACCAGTGGGGACACCGGTAGCGCAGCGGAATACGCGATGCGTGGCAAGCGTAGTGTGCGCGTTTTCATGACCAGTCCACATGGACGCATGAGCCCCTTCCAGCAGGCGCAAATGTTTAGCTTGATGGACGAGAACATCCACAACATCGCGATCGAGGGCGTATTTGACGACTGCCAAGATTTGGTGAAAGCCGTCTCCAATGATTTGGAGTTCAAAGCCAAATACAAAATTGGAACGGTTAACTCCATCAACTGGGCGCGCCTGCTGGCGCAAGTGGTGTATTACTTCGCGGGCTATTTACAAGCCACAACCAGCAACTCACAAAAAGTCAGCTTCACTGTGCCGAGTGGAAATTTTGGCAATATTTGTGCAGGCCATGTGGCGCGCATGATGGGCTTGCCTATTGATACCTTGGTTGTGGCAACCAATGAAAACGATGTCTTAGACGAGTTTTTCAAAACCGGTGTGTACCGTGTGCGTGGCAGTGCTGACACACACGAAACCTCTAGTCCATCGATGGACATTTCTAAGGCCAGTAATTTTGAACGTTTTGTATTTGATTTATTAGGGCGTGATGCAAATACGACCCGTGATTTGTTCTCCACCCAGATCTCTAAGAACGGTCGTTTTGATTTAAGCCAACATCCTCGCTTTGCATTGGCTGCCAAGCAGTTTGGATTCATCAGCGGCAAGAGCACCCATGCCAATCGCTTGAGCACGATTCAATCTGTGTATGCGCAGCACCATGAAATGATTGATACCCACACTGCTGATGGCGTGAAGGTGGCGCGTGAGTATGTGAAGCCTGGCGTTCCTATGGTTGTTTTGGAAACTGCTTTGCCGATCAAATTTGCCGAAACTATTCAAGAAGCTCTAGGGCAATCTCCAACGTGTCCTCCCAAGTTTGTAGGCATCGAACTTTTGCCAAAACGTGTGCATGTGATGCAAGCGGACGTTTCGCAAATCAAAAGCTATATCGCCTTGCATTGCGAGAACGCATGAAGGTCGTTGCGTTTGCAGGTTTCTCAGGATCTGGCAAAACCACTTTGGTGGAACAACTGATTGGTGCATTTCATTTGAGGGGATTACGGGTGTCGGTGGTCAAGCATGCACACCATAACTTCGACATTGACCAACCAGGTAAAGACAGCTGGCAGCACCGAGAGGCTGGAGCTTTTGAATTGGTCGTAGCCTCTGACCAGCGCTTGGTGTTGCAACGGCAGTTTGAAAAACCGACGCAACTGGCCAATGCCGACCGTTTTGAATGCAACCGAATTTAGTTTATGAGCAGACCACCTCTTTTGACGTTGGACGAAGCGCTTCCGCAATTGCTGGCGCATGCGCAGGTTCTGTCGGAAACGCAAACGGTATCTACCTTTGATGCCGATGGCCGTGTGCTCTCGCAAGACGTCGTTTCTGCATTGCAGGTACCGCCACAAGACAACAGTTCGATGGATGGTTATGCGTTGCGTTTTGCTGACTGCGCCAAAGCGGATGCTGTTTTAAAAGTGACGCAACGTATTCCTGCCGGTTCCCACGGTACAACTTTGCATGCAGGTGAAGCCGCGCGTATTTTTACTGGAGCACCTATTCCAGAGGGTGCAGACGCAGTCGTGATGCAAGAAGACTGCGAACCACTCGATGACAACCAAATGCGGGTCAAATCTGCAGTCGCTTTGGGCCAATGGATTCGTCGCTCAGGTGAAGATGTGATGCGCGGCGCCAAGGTTTTGCAAAAAGGCGATCGGCTCACACCTGCATCCTTAGGAATGGCTGCTAGCGTGGGATTGGCGCAATTGCAAGTGACGCGAGCCCCACGAGTCGCTTTGTTTTCCACGGGTGATGAATTGGTAATGCCGGGCGACATCGCGCCAGACAAGATGCCCGTGGGCTCCATTTACAACTCCAACCGATTTTTCTTGCGCGCCATGTTGCAACGTTTAGGTTGCGAGGTAACAGATTTAGGCGTCGTGCCAGATCAACGAGAAGCCACGGTGGCCGCGTTACAAAGCACAGCCAAGCAGCACGATTTGATCTTGACCAGCGGTGGTGTCTCGGTGGGTGAGGAAGACCATATCAAGCCAGCGGTAGAACGTTTGGGTAGTTTGAATTTATGGCAATTGGCGATCAAACCTGGAAAGCCGTTTGCCTATGGAAGCATCCATTCAGAAGGTGGACCATGCCACTTCATGGGCTTGCCCGGTAACCCAGTATCAAGCTTCATCACCTTCTTGTTATTGGTGCGGCCTTTTTTGTTGGCCTTGCAAGGCGCACGGCACACAGATATTCAACGCTCTACGCGCATTGCCCATTTCGATTGGCCACGTGCTGACAAGCGACGTGAATTTTTGCGCGTGAAACACAACGCGCAAGGTGGCTTGGATTTATTTGCTAATCAAAGTTCAGGTGTGTTGACCTCTGCTGTGTGGGGCGATGGTGTGGTGGACAACCCCGCTGGCCAATCTATCAAGCCAGGCGACACGGTGCAATTTATTTCTTTTGCGGAGTGGATGGCATGAAGGTAACAGTGCGCTACTTTGCTTCTATTCGGGAAGCGATAGGACACGGCAGTGAAGTGATTGAGGCCGATGTCAAAACCGTTGAGACACTACGTGACTTGCTTCTTACGCGAGGCGCTAAATATCAAGAAGCTTTGTCCGCAGAGCGTGCCGTGCGTATGGCTTTGAATCAATCCGTATGCGACGGAACAGCACTTTTACAAGACAACTGCGAAGTGGCTTTTTTCCCACCCGTAACCGGCGGCTGATATGCGGTTGAGCGTTTCAATCCAAACCGAAGACTTCGATGTGAGCCATGAACTGGCGCAACTGCGTGCCAACGATGCAAGAGTCGGTGCCGTGTGTAGTTTTGTTGGTACGGTGCGCGAGCGCAATGAAGGTAGTAATGTCTCCAGTATGGAGCTAGAACACTACCCAGGCATGACGGAGAAGTCCATCACCGCGATGATGGAAGAGGCCTCCAAGCGTTTTGATATTCACGGGGCGCGTGTGATTCACCGCATTGGATTGTTGCAACCCCAAGACCAAATTGTGTTGGTGGCCGTGACCTCGGCGCACCGCGGCATGAGCTTTCAAGCATGTGAATTTTTGATGGATTACCTCAAGACACAAGCGCCTTTTTGGAAAAAAGAAGTCACACCTGATGGCGCGCGTTGGGTCGATGCCCGCGTGTGTGACGATGCTGCGTTAGCGCGTTGGGGCGCTTGAAATGAGCCAAATGAACCTCAGTTATCAGGTAGTTTATTTTCCCAATTTGGAGCTTTCATGCGTCTTGACAAACTGACCACCAAATTCCAAGAAGCCCTGTCTGAGGCACAAACCTTGGCTATTGGTAACGACCACGCGTATATCGAACCATCCCATTTGCTGGTGGCCATGATGCGCCAAGATGACGGCCCAAAGTCATTGCTCGAGCGCGCCGGTGCCAATGTGCACGGTTTGCAATCTGCAGCTGAAACTGCGATGCACCGTTTGCCCAAAGTTGAGGGCCAAGAGCAAGTACAAGTGGGGCGTGATTT
>SYDB01000114.1 GCA_005786815.1 Burkholderiales bacterium | reverse complement strand
GCTATGGGTGCAGTCATCGACGTCGAACACGGCTACATGCTGGCGCGTTTGAAAGACGGCCGCACCCGTTTGCATGGTGCGCGTATCGCCACCGACATGGTGACGGTCACTGGCACCGAAAACTTTCTAATGGCTGCCGCCTTGGCAGAAGGCGAAACCATTTTGGAAAACGCTGCCCAAGAGCCTGAAATCCCAGACTTGGCCGAAATGCTGATTGCCATGGGCGCCAAGATTGAAGGCCACGGCACCAGCCGTATTCGTATCCAAGGTGTGGAAAAACTGCACGGCTGTAACCACCGCGTCGTGGCGGATCGCATCGAAGCTGGAACATTTTTATGTGCCGTGGCTGCCACTGGCGGCGACGTATTTTTGCGCCATGCCCGTGGCGACCACCTTAACGCAGTGATCGATAAATTGCGCGACGCGGGCGCGACGGTGGATGTGCAAGCAGAGGGTATTCGCGTGCTCAGCAACGCACCTGCATATGGCCACTTAAAAGCGCAAAACTTTCGCACCACCGAATACCCAGGCTTTCCTACCGATATGCAAGCGCAGTTCATGACGCTCAACGCCATCTCGCAAGGTGCATCTAAAGTGACCGAGACAATTTTTGAAAACCGATTCATGCACGTCAACGAGTTGGTGCGTTTGGGCGCCAAAATCCAAATCGAAGGCAAAGTTGCCATGGTTGAAGGCGTGCCACAACTCTCTGGTGCAACTGTCATGGCAACCGATTTGCGTGCGTCGGCTTCTCTGGTAATGGCAGGCTTGGTCGCACAAGGCGAAACCATAGTCGACCGTATTTACCACCTTGACCGCGGCTACGACAAAATGGAAGCCAAACTGCGCGCGATCGGCGCAGACATTGAAAGAGTGAAATGACGGCCACCCTGACCTTGGCGCTCTCTAAAGGACGCATCTTTGACGAAACTTTGCCATTGCTGCGTTCAGCGGGCATTGAAGTACTCGAGGACCCAGAAACATCGCGTAAATTAATTTTGCCTACCAACCAAGCGCAGTTGCGCGTGGTCTTGGTGCGTGCTTCGGATGTGCCCACTTATGTGCAATACGGTGGCGCCGATTTAGGTGTGACCGGACTGGACACCTTGATCGAGCACGGTGGCGATTGGGCAGGCAGTGGCACGGGCCTTTACCAACCACTTGACCTGAAAATCGCCAAATGCCGCATGAGTGTCGCAGTGCGCGCAGACTTCGATTACGTGGGCAAAGTCAAGCAAGGTGCACGTCTAAAAGTAGCCACCAAATACACCACGATTGCGCGCGACTTCTTTGCCAGCAAAGGCGTACATGTGGACATGGTGAAGTTGTACGGTTCTATGGAATTGGCGCCATTAACAGGTTTAGCCGATGCCATCGTCGACTTGGTCTCGACAGGCAACACGCTCAAAGCCAATCACTTGGTAGAAGTGGAACGCATCATGGACATCAGTTCACGTTTGGTGGTGAATCAAGCCTCGCTCAAAATGAAGCAAGCGCAGATCCGCCCCATCATTGACGCCTTTGCAAAGGCATTGGCCTGAACATGCCCAAACCGCTTCGCCTCTCAACTGCAAGCCCTAACTTTGAAGCCGACTTCAAAGCGCGTTTGCATTGGTCGGCCGATACCGATGCAGCGATCGAGCAACGCGTGACAGACATCTTGGCGGATGTGAAGTTGCGTGGCGACGTTGCAGTCATGGAATACACCGAGCGCTTTGATAGTTTGAAAGCTAACAGCATGGCCGCTATGGAACTGACCCAAGCCGAACTAAAAGCCGCTTTTGATGGCCTGCCCGCTCTTCAGCGCACTGCGTTAGAGGCTGCAGCCTCGCGTGTGCGTAGCTACCACGAGGCGCAGAAGAAAGCCAGCGGCGAGAGCTGGACTTACCGCGATGCGGACGGCACTTTGTTAGGACAGAAAGTGACGCCCCTCGATCGCGTGGGAATTTATGTGCCTGGTGGCAAGGCCGCTTACCCCTCTAGCGTATTAATGAATGCCATTCCTGCGCATGTGGCAGGCGTGCAAGACATCATCATGGTCGTGCCAACGCCGCACAGCGAAAAAAACGCATTGGTATTGGCTGCTGCCTATATGGCAGGCGTCAGTCGCGCATTCACCATCGGCGGCGCGCAAGCCGTAGCCGCCTTGGCTTATGGCACGCAAACCATTCCAGCCGTTGACAAAATCACGGGCCCTGGCAACGCCTATGTGGCAGCTGCCAAACGCCGCGTGTTTGGTACGGTGGGCATCGACATGATTGCGGGTCCTAGCGAAATTTTGGTGTTGGCCGATGGCACAACACCACCTGACTGGGTGGCTATGGATTTATTCAGCCAAGCCGAACACGACGAACTCGCGCAAAGTGTGTTGCTGTGCCCCGATGCTGGCTTTATCGATCAAGTGCAAGCGGCAATGGAAAAACTTCTGCCCCAAATGCCGCGCCGCGAAATCATCGCCAAGTCACTCCATGGCCGTGGCGTGTTGATACACACCCGCAGCATGGAAGAGGCCTGCGAGATCAGTAACCGCATTGCGCCTGAACATTTAGAAGTGTCTAGCCAAGACCCGCACCGTTGGGAGCCCTTGTTGCGCCACGCTGGGGCGATTTTCTTAGGCGCATTTACCAGCGAGAGTTTGGGCGACTATTGCGCAGGCCCTAACCATGTTTTGCCAACGAGCGGCACCGCGCGTTTCAGTTCGCCTTTGGGTGTGTATGACTTTCAGAAACGCAGCAGCCTGATTGAAGTCAGCAGCAAGGGCGCACAAACGCTTGGTCAAATTGCATCTGTGCTGGCGCATGGGGAGGGCCTCCAAGCCCACGCTATGGCAGCTGAAATGCGCATGCAGAAAGACGCACCATGACCACGCCTATGCGTTTCATCCGCCAAGATGTGCAATCGATGCACGCTTATGCCATCCAGCATTCCGATGGCATGGTCAAGCTCGATGCGATGGAAAACCCGTTTTCTTTGAGTCCAGAGTTACAAGCCGAATTAGGTAAACGTTTAGGCGTACTGGCGATCAACCGTTACCCCGGTTCGCGCATCGACGATTTACGAAACGCTTTGTCGCGCTACGTAGATTTACCCCAAGGCTATGGCCTGATGCTCGGTAACGGTTCTGACGAATTGATTTCTCTGTTGGCCATGGTTTGCGCCGTGCCAGGCGCCAAAGTGCTGGCGCCAGAACCAGGCTTTGTGATGTACGCCATGAGCGCCAAGTTGCAAGGCCTTCCATTTATTGGCGTGCCCTTGACTGCAGACTTTGCGTTGGATGAGCGCGCCATGTCTGCTGCGATTGCGCAACACGAACCCGCGATTGTTTATATCGCCTATCCCAACAACCCAACAGCGAATTTGTGGGACACGCAGGTCATCCGACGTTTGATTGGCCAAGTCAGTGCCTATGGCGGTTTAGTAGTGATGGATGAGGCGTATCAGCCGTTCTCTAGCTTAAGTTGGTTAGATGAAATTCGCCGCGATCCCGCTAGCAATTCGCATGTGCTGCTGATGCGTACACTTTCCAAATTTGGTTTGGCTGGCGCGCGTTTGGGCTATATGTTGGCGCCGACCGCATTGTTAAATGAAGTCGACAAACTGCGTCCACCTTACAACGTCAGCGTGCTCAATGCCGAGTGCGCCTTGTTCGCCCTAGAGCATGCCGATGTTTTTGCTGCGCAAGCCAAAACTGTCTGCGATGAGCGCACAGCCCTGACCCAAGCCCTGCAAGCCATGCCAGGCGTGACACCTTTCCCCAGCGACGCCAATATGATGCTGGCGCGTTTTGAGGGTGGGCCCGACACAGCGACCCGTGTGTTTGAGTCACTCAAGGCGCAAAAAGTCTTGGTCAAAAACGTTTCTAAAATGCACCCATTGCTGACAAACTGTTTGCGTCTGACCATCGGCACTCCACAGGAAAACCAACAACTGTTGGCTGCATTAGCAGTTGCACTGAAATAAAACGTCGAAAGCCCCCATATGACCGCTCGCATTGCCGAAGTCAGCCGTAAAACGGCCGAGACCCACATCACTGTCAAGGTCAATCTTGACGGCACGGGCGTGTCCAAACTGTCGACTGGCATTGGTTTTTTTGACCACATGCTCGACCAAATTGCGCGCCACGGCTTGATCGATTTAGAGATCCACGCCACGGGCGATTTACACATCGACGGACACCACACAGTGGAAGACGTTGGCATCACCTTGGGCCAAGCCGTGGCCAAAGCCATTGGCGACAAAAAAGGTATTACCCGTTATGGCCATGCCTACGTGCCGTTGGATGAAGCTTTAAGCCGTGTGGTGGTCGACTTCTCTGGCCGTCCTGGCTTGGTGATGCACGTGCCCTTCAAGGCCGGCATGATCGGCGAGTTCGATAGCCAATTGGCTTACGAGTTTTTCCAAGGTTTTGTGAACCATGCCTTGGTGACATTGCACATCGATAACTTGCGCGGTGAAAACGCGCACCACCAAGCCGAAACTGTTTTCAAAGCCTTTGCCCGCGCCTTGCGTGCTGCGCTGACACCTGACCCCCGTTCGGCGGGCGTCATTCCTTCGACCAAAGGATCTCTTTGAACACCATTGCGGTAGTTGATTACGGCATGGGTAATTTGC
>SYDB01000113.1 GCA_005786815.1 Burkholderiales bacterium | reverse complement strand
GATTGACTTTGGTGAGGTGTCAATGAATATGCGCAACCTCTTGCGCAAGATGGGCCAAAAAACATTCAGGCCCGGCAATGCGGCTGCGATGTTGATGCTCAACGCCACCAACCCCGAGACCATCAAGTTCGCGCGTAGCGCTATGGTCGATGTGGGCATGAAGTTGCAACGCTTTGCCAATGATGTGTTGCGCGTGGTCGCGCGCAAGCAAACCAATGCGCCGCCTGCCACGGTGGGTACTGCGCCCGTCAAGCAGCAGATCATCCACTTCATCAACAAGAAGATGCCGGGCAATCTGCCCAAGAAAACAGCGCGCGCTTTGTTGGATATTGAAGACAAAGACTATGTGCCCATCATCCGTAACCCGCAAACCACCACCTCAGACACTGAGGCCGTGTTTTATTTTCCAGGTTGTGGCTCGGAGCGTTTGTTCAGCCAAGTAGGACTCGCCACCCAAGCCATGCTGTGGCATGCAGGCGTGCAAACTGTGTTGCCGCCTGGTTATCTGTGTTGCGGTTATCCGCAGCGCGGCAGTGGTCAGTTTGACAAGGCTGAAAAAATCATTACCGACAACCGTGTGTTGTTTCACCGTGTGGCCAACACGCTGAACTACCTCGACATCAAAACCGTGGTGGTGAGTTGCGGCACGTGTTACGACCAGTTGCAGGGCTACCAGTTCGACAAGATATTTCCAGGCTGTCGCATCGTCGATATCCACGAATACTTGTTGGAGAAGGGCATACAGCTCAACGCCAGCCAACAGGCCGGCTACTTGTTCCACGACCCTTGCCACAGCCCCATGAAGCAGCAAGACCCGATGAAGACGGTGAAGGCTTTGATGGGCGACCAAATCTTAAAAAGCGAACGTTGCTGTGGCGAGTCAGGCACATTGGGCGTGACGCGCCCTGACATTTCGACCCAAGTGCGCTTTCGTAAAGAAGAAGAGTTGCGCGCCGATGAAACGGCTTTGCGCACCATGACGGGTGATGCAAAGGGCGACTTAAAAATTCTCACCAGCTGCCCGAGCTGCTTGCAAGGACTGAGCCGCTACGGCAACGATTTGCAAAATGGTTTGCTAGAGGCCGACTACATCGTGGTCGAGATGGCCAACAAAATTTTGGGCAAAGAGTGGATGGCGCAATATGTGCAAGTGGCTAATGCTGGCGGCATCGAAAGGGTATTGGTCTAAATGGCTGGACTAAAAACTGACACACCAACACCTGAGGACATCACCGCCCACAGTGCAAGCCGTGTGCTCGAGGTGAAGTTTTCTGATGGCGCGGCGTTTCGCATCCCGTTTGAATTGATGCGTGTCTACAGCCCCTCTGCTGAAGTCAAGGGCCACGGCCCTGGCCAAGAAGTCTTGCAAACAGGGAAACGTAATGTTGGTTTGCTAGACATAGAGCCCGTGGGCAACTACGCCATCAAGCCGACCTTCACCGATGGCCACGATAGTGGCTTGTTCACGTGGGAGTATTTGTACTTCTTAGGGTCTGAGCATGACACCTTGTGGTCAGACTACGAAAAGCGATTGGCCGATGCCGGCGTGACGCGCGACACGCCTATGCCAAGCGCCGCTGGCAGTGCGGGCGGCGCTTGTAGTAGCCACGGACACTAAAAAATGAGTTCTACGCATTTCGGCTTTCAGACGGTGAACGCGCAAGATAAATCCAAGCACGTGCGACGCGTGTTTGACTCGGTCGCCAGCAAGTACGACGTGATGAACGACCTCATGTCCTTGGGCTTGCACCGAATTTGGAAGCACTACACCACCACCGTGGCAGACATTCGCCCTGGTTACCAAGTCTTGGATATCGCTGGTGGCACCGGCGATTTGTCTATGGCCTTCGCAAAACAAGTCGGCCCCACTGGGCGTGTGGTGCACACCGACATCAACGAAGCCATGCTGCGCACGGGGCGCGACCGTTTGGTTGACCACGGGTTCAATTTGCCCACCTTGGTGTGTGATGCAGAGAAATTGCCTTTTGCCGACAACCACTTTGAAGTGGTGATCGTGGCCTTTGGCCTTCGTAATATGACGCACAAAGATGTGGCCTTGAAAGAAATGTGTCGCGTCCTCAAACCCAACGGTAAGTTGCTGGTGCTGGAGTTTTCTAAAGTCGCTAAGCCCCTCGAAAAACCCTACGATTGGTATTCCTTCAACATATTGCCTAAGCTTGGCAATTTGGTAGCTCGTGATGATGCGAGTTATCGTTATCTAGCTGAGTCGATTCGTATGCATCCTTCCCAAGAAGAACTCAAACAATTGATAAAGCAATGTGGCTTTGGCCATGTGGACTTTCACAATTTGAGCGCGGGTGTGGTGGCGTTACATGTGGGTATCAAGTGTTGATGCACAAACGTGCAGCAAGCTCTTACAACAAGGAGATGACATGAAAAATTGGATCGCAGTGGTCATGATGTCCATGGCATTTGTTTGCGTCCCAGCCGATGCTGCCAAGCGTTTGGGTGGTGGCAAGTCAACGGGGCAGCAGTCCAACCAAGTTACGCAACGCGAGGCCGCAAAGCCCGCGACTCCTAATGCTGCCCCCCCTACAGCTGCCCCTGCAGCTGCCGCAGCGCCAAGCCGGCCATGGGCTGGCATGCTGGGTGGGTTGGCTGCAGGTTTGGGTCTTGCGTGGCTTGCGCATTCGCTGGGCTTTGGTGCAGAGTTTGGTCAGTTCCTGATGTTTGGATTGTTGGCCTTGGTCATCATGGTGGTGGTGGGTATGTTCATGCGCCGCCGTGCAACGCCAGCGCATGAGAACAGCAGCCCTTACGCGTTTGAGGGCGCGCACAGAAAGGGTGACATCCAAACCCCAACGCAATACAACCCTAAGAATGTGGGTAACGATGCATCTGCGCGACCTAACGACACGGATCCTGCATACCAACCTGCTGCACCTCGATCCGGCGCCATCATTGGCTCAGCTTTGAAGGGAGACCAAACATGGGGTGTGCCAGCGGGGTTTGATACGCAAGGCTTTGTCAATGTAGCCAAACAAAACTTTATGCTGTTGCAAAGCGCATGGGATGCTGCAGACATCCCAACACTGCGCACCATGATGACCGATGCTATGGTCGAAGAAATCAAAACACAGCTCGCGGAGCGAGAGTTCACAGCTGCCGGTCAGCCCAATCAGACAGATGTTGTCATGCTCGAAGCCAAAATGCTTGGTATAGAAGAGCTACCCACCCACTACATGGCGAGTGTGGAGTTCTCCGGCTTGATTCGTGAAGAGCCGTCTTCTGGCCCAACGCCTTTTAGAGAAGTGTGGAATATGTCCAAGCCCAAAGACGGCAGCATGGGCTGGTTGGTTGCGGGCGTTCAAGCACTGCAATAAACAAGGAATAATTGGGGGCTATGGCAACACAGTTCCCCTTTCCTTGGCTGATTGACGAGGCCCAACAACGCGTCATCCTATTTGTCAACCATGTGTTGATGCAAGAACCTGCTGCGAGAGACCGTTTACAACGCCAAAAAGGTCGCAGTATTCAACTGGTGTGGCGTGATTTTGTTTTTCAATGCGTGTGCACACCTGCTGGCTTGATGGAGTGGATGCCGTCTAGCGAATCAACAAAACCAGATTTGATTTTGCAGGTCAATGAGCCTTCACCATTCGTATTGGCCAAGGCTGTCTTGCAAGGCGACAAGCCACCTATTCGTATTGAGGGCGACGTGCAATTGGCAGCAGAGGTCAATTGGTTGATAGACCACGTGCGCTGGGATGTCGAAGAAGACCTCTCTCGCATCATCGGCGATGCGCCCGCCCACATGGTGGCGCAAAACGCTAAGAAGGTGGTCGACGCCTTGCGTAGCTTTGTGCGCAACAAGATGCCTACGCACTCCGCAACGAAAGACCCTGTATGACCCGTTTGTTTCGCGGCGTCTACATCGTCTTTATTGTTCTGCGCTTCGGGCTAGACGAGTTGGTGTTGACGAGCTTCCAAAGACCTGGCCTGCGCCTTTTGGCGCGCATTGTGTCGATTGGTCGAGACTTGTCTGCCCCGCGCGGACAACGGTTGCGCGAAGCCTTGGAGCACTTGGGCCCCATATTTGTGAAGTTTGGCCAAGTGCTCTCTACCCGACGAGATTTGCTGCCCTTTGATATTGCAGACGAGTTGGCCATGCTGCAAGAGCGCGTGCCCCCTTTTCCGTCAGAGCAAGCGGTAGCCATCATCGAGCGCGCATTTGCCAAACCCTTGGGCGAGATATTCACAGAGTTCACCTTGCAACCCGTCGCCAGTGCATCGATCGCGCAAGTGCACTTTGCAGCCATCGTGGATCGCAACGGCGTGAAACGCGATGTCGCAGTAAAAGTCTTGCGCCCTGGCATGCTCGAAGTCATCAACAAAGACTTGAGCCTCATGCGCATGTTGGCCAATTGGGTGGACCGTTTGTCGGTCGACGGCAAGCGTCTCAAGCCCAAAGAAGTTGTCGCTGAATTCGATAAATACCTGCACGACGAGTTAGATTTGGTGCGAGAAGCAGCCAACGCGACCCAACTGCGTCGCAACATGAACGGCTTGAATCTTGTCTTGATTCCAGAAATGTTTTGGGACTTCTGCCACACCGACGTGATGGTGATGGAGCGTATGAATGGCATCCCTATTAGCCAAGTAGAGCGCTTGCGTGAAGCAGGCGTCGACATTCCAAAACTAGCGCGCGATGGGGTCACTATCTTTTTCACGCAAGTATTTCGCGATGGGTTTTTCCATGCGGACATGCACCCT
>SYDB01000112.1 GCA_005786815.1 Burkholderiales bacterium | reverse complement strand
ATGCGCGCCGAAATGTCTTTGATTCTCGAAGGCATGGGCATTCCTGTTGAAGTGTTCCACCACGAAGTGGCTGGCGCAGGTCAAAACGAAATCGGCACACGCTTCAGTACCTTGGTGCACCGCGCTGACTGGACTCAGACATTGAAGTATGTGGTTTGGAACGTGGCCAATGCCTACGGCAAGACAGCTACTTTCATGCCCAAGCCTTTGGTCGGTGACAACGGTTCTGGCATGCACGTTCACCAGTCCATCTGGAAAGACGGGAAAAACCTGTTTGCGGGCAAAGGCTATGCTGGTTTGAGCGATACCGCTTTGTTTTACATCGGCGGCATCATCAAGCACGCACGTGCTTTGAATGCGATCACCAACCCCACTACCAACAGCTACAAGCGTTTGGTGCCTGGTTTCGAAGCGCCTGTGAAGTTGGCATATTCGAGCCGTAACCGTTCTGCGTCGATCCGTATTCCTCACGTAGCGTCTGACAAAGGCCGTCGTATCGAGGCACGTTTCCCAGATCCAATGGCTAACCCATACCTCTGCTTCTCAGCTTTGCTGATGGCTGGTTTGGACGGTATCGAAAACAAAATTCACCCCGGTGAAGCTGCTACCAAAGACCTTTACCACTTGCCACCGGAGGAAGACGCGTTGGTGCCCACCGTGTGCCACAGCTTGGACCAAGCTTTGGAGTATTTGGACAAAGACCGTGCGTTCTTGACTAAAGGTGGTGTGTTCACTGACAGCATGATCGATGCATACATCGAACTCAAAATGCAAGAAGTCACACGCTTCCGCCAGGCCGTGCATCCTGTTGAATACGACATGTATTACTCTCTGTAATCGGTCGCAACGCTGTTGCATAGAAGGGACGGCGCATGCCGTCCTTTTTTTTCCCCTTTCTTTTTAAAACATGAGTACGCATCCCTACACCCAAGCTTTTGACTTATTGGCTACCTTGGTCGCAGTAGTCCGCGTTGATGGCAAAGTGGTTTTTGCGAACTCCGCCCTAGAGGATGTGTTGGGCGTATCGAAACGCCATATCGTGGGTGACTCGTTGTCACAACACTTTCTCAAGCCAGCGGGTTTTGAAAGTGTTTTAAAGGGTGCCCAAAGTAACGCCTTTGCCGTGATGCGCTATGACGCCCATTTGCGTAGACCTTTGACGGAGCCCTTGCCCGTGCATGTGATCGTTGCTCCTACGGACAACGACAACGAAGTATTGGTTGAGTTGCTGCCACTCGAACAGCAGGCGCGTCTAGAGCGTGAAGACCGCTTGATTGACCAAGCGCAGGCCAATAAAGAACTCATTCGCAACTTAGCCCACGAAATTAAGAACCCGCTCGGAGGAATTCGTGGTGCTGCCCAGTTGCTGCAAATGGAAGTGGCAGGTCGCGACTTGGTGGAATACACCCAGGTTATCGTGCATGAAGCAGATCGCTTGCAGTTATTGGTTGACCGTCTTTTGGCGCCGCACCGTCGCCCGCATGTGGTGGGGGATGTGAATATTCACGAGGTGTGCGAGCGTGTGCGCTCCTTGGTGCTGGCTGAGTTTCCGCGTGGTCTGAAAGTGGTGCGCGACTACGACATCTCTATTCCTGAAATTCGGGGCGATCGTGAACAGCTGATTCAAGCTGTGCTCAATATCGTGCACAACGCAGCCCATGCGCTGTCAGAGCGGGTTGTGTCTGGAGACGCGCAAATTGTCCTCAAAACGCGTATCAACCGACAAGTAACTTTTGGCAAAAACCGCTATAGGTTGGCACTGGAATTGCATGTCATAGACAACGGACCGGGTGTCCCAGAAGAAATCAAGGACCGCTTGTTTTTCCCGCTGGTATCCGGCCGAGACGGTGGATCGGGATTAGGGCTGAATTTGGCCCAAACCTTCATCCAGCAACACCATGGATTGATTGAGTGTGACAGCGAGCCAGGGCGAACAGATTTCAAAATCGTGATTCCCTTGGCTTGAAAAAAGAAAGTAGCGTTGAAATGAAACCGATTTGGATAGTTGATGACGACCAGTCAATCCGCTTTGTGCTGGAGAAGGCACTGTTGCGCGAAAACTTGCCAACTCGAAGTTTCACGTCACCGCGTGAAGTATTGCAAGCCTTAAGTCAAGCGAGCGAAGATGAATTGCCACAAATTTTGGTCAGCGATATCCGTATGCCCGGTGGTTCTGGCTTGGACTTATTGACCAAAGTCAAAGAACGCATGCCCATGTTGCCCGTCATTATCATGACGGCGTTTTCAGATTTAGACAGTGCGGTGTCTGCTTTCCAAGGCGGTGCGTTTGAATACCTTCCCAAACCTTTTGATCTACCCAAAGCTGTCGAATTAATTCGCCGTGCGGTAGATGAGAGCCAGCGCGAACAAGCGCAAAGTGATTTGCAAGATGCCACGCCAGAAATGCTGGGCCAAGCACCCGCGATGCAAGATGTATTTCGCGCGATTGGGCGTTTAAGCCAAAGCCATGTCACAGTGATGATCACGGGGGAAAGCGGTTCCGGCAAAGAACTTGTAGCGCGTGCTCTGCACAAACATTCACCGCGCGGTGACACCGGAACCAAAGGTCCTTTTGTCGCTATCAACACGGCGGCTATTCCCAAAGATTTGCTTGAAAGTGAATTGTTTGGGCACGAACGCGGTGCATTCACAGGCGCTCAAGCCACCAGAAGAGGGCGTTTTGAACAAGCCGAGGGCGGCACACTATTCCTAGACGAAATTGGTGACATGCCGTTCGACTTGCAAACCCGTTTATTGCGTGTGCTCAGTGACGGCAACTTCTACCGTGTTGGCGGACACAGTGCCATCAAAGCCAATGTGCGCGTGATTGCTGCCACCCACCAAGACCTTGAAAAACGCGTCAAAGAAGGTGCCTTTCGCGAAGATTTATTCCACCGCTTAAACGTCATTCGTTTGCGCTTGCCCGCGCTTCGCGAACGCAGAGAAGACGTCCCTACATTGACGCGCCATTTCTTACAGCAAAGTGCCCAGCAATTAGGTGTGGAACCTAAGCGCATTTCGGATGCAGCGCAATCGCGGATAAATATTTTCAATTTCCCTGGAAACGTACGCCAGCTCGAAAATATTTGCCATTGGCTCACCGTGATGGCACCGGCCCAAGTGATTGAGCCCAAAGATTTGCCGCCAGAGGTGTTAGGGCTTGCCAATGAATCAGGCCCTATGGCGCAACATGTCTTGGAAGACGTTACAACAAGCGCACATGCGATTGAAGATGAAACGCAATTAGCAAGTTCTAAATCCATAGCGTCTCCCGTAGTGCTTAATTTGCCGGGCGCTGACTGGGAACAAGGTTTTGAAGCCGAAGCTATGAGCCTATTGGTGGCGGGACGAACCGATGTGTGGGACGCTATGGTGAATCGTGTCGAAGCTCGGCTGATTCAAACGGCTTTGGCTAGCACCCGCGGCCGCCGAATCGAAGCGGCGCAAAAACTAGGTATCGGTCGCAACACGATCACCCGCAAAATTCAAGAACTAGGGATTCAAGAGTAATCGTTTAACTGAGCGTCACCACGACGGGCGTGTGATCACTAGGACGCTCATTTTTTCTAGGTCACTTATCAATCACGCAAGCTGTAACTTGGTCTTTCAATGTATGGGAGACCAAGATATGGTCGATACGCAAGCCACGGTTACGGCGAAATGCAAATTCGCGGTAGTCCCACCATGAGTAGCTTTTATCGGCTTGCTCAAACAACCTAAACGCATCAACCATTCCTAAATCTAGCAATGCTTTGAAATGGGCGCGCTCTTCCTTGGTGCAATGGATAGTGTCGGCTAGGGCTAATGGGTCCCATACATCTGCATCGTCCCAAGTGATATTGAAGTCGCCCATCAAAACTAATTTTGGGTGCGTGCGCATTTCAGTTTGAAGCCACTGGGTTAAAGCGGTGAGCCAGTTCATTTTGTAAACAAACTTGTCGCTTTCAGGTGCTTGACCATTAGGAAAATAAGCGCCAACTACGCGAATACCGTTGACGGTGGCACTGATCACGCGCGCCATCTCATCTTCAAAATTAGGAATGTTGTGGACAACCGCTTCAATCGGATGCTTTGCAATCAATGCCACGCCGTTATAAGTTTTTTGTCCAAAAAAAGCGACTTGGTAGCCGGCGGATTCAATGGCTTCGCGTGGAAATTTATCGTCGGTAGTTTTGGTTTCTTGTAGTGCCAACACATCGATACCACCCTCTGATTTTTGCGTCTCTAACCAATCGAGTACCTGCGGTAGTCGCACGGTTAAAGAGTTCACATTCCAGGTGGCAAGTTTCATAGTCAGTGTGTATTTATTTTCTGCAAGGTCACCAAGTGATAGGTCAGACCTTGTGCAGATACATGAGAGGTTCTTTGCGTTTCAATCCAATCACTCGGTAAAAGAGATGGCGCATAAGCATCTCCCTCATAGTCTGCATCGATTTCGGTGACAACAATTTGTGATGCATTTGACAAGCCTTGCGCGTAGAGTTGCGCACCTCCGATCAACCAAATGACTTCGGTAGGTGGAAACAACGCCATGGCTTCTTCTAAAGATGCGACCACTTGCGCGCCAGGCGCTGAGAAAGATGATCGCCTAGATACCACTACATTGCTGCGACCTGGCAGTGGACGAAATTTCTCAGGCAAAGATTCCCAAGTCACGCGCCCCATCACCACAGGCTGGCCGAGCGTGGTGCGTTTGAAATGTGCCAAGTCTTCAGGTAAGTGCCAAGGCAGTTGGCCTTGTTTTCCGATAACACCGTTGCGCGCACGCGCATAAATCATGTGCAGCGGCATTACACCGCGACAGGTGCTTTGATGGCACCGTGGCATTGGTAATCGCGCACTTCAAAGTCTTCAAATTCGTATTCAAAAATAGAAGCAGGTTGACGCGCTATGTGCAGAGTGGGGTAGGCGTAGGGATCGCGACTGAGTTGCAACTCCACTTGTTCGTGGTGGTTGCTATAAATATGGCAATCTCCGCCCGTCCAAATGAAGTCGCCTACGTCTAAATTGCATTGCTGGGCCAACATATGCGTCAGCAAAGCGTAACTTGCAATATTGAAAGGTACGCCTAGAAAAATATCGGCGCTGCGTTGGTACAACTGGCAACTCAAGCGGCCTTTCTCCCCTGCATTTTGTGCGGGTGCCACATAAAACTGAAAAAACGCATGGCAAGGCATCAGGGCCATCTTGCTGAGTTCAGCGACATTCCAAGCGCTGACGATCATGCGTCGTGAGTCTGGATTGGTTTTGAGGGTTTGGATCAACTCCGATATTTGGTCAATGTGTCCGCCATCAGGGGCAGGCCAACTGCGCCATTGCACGCCATACACAGGGCCTAAGTCGCCATCTTCTCGTGCCCATTCGTCCCAAATGCTGACGCCACGTTCTTTCAACCAATTGTTATTGCTAGAACCCGTTAAGAACCACAGCAACTCTTGGATGATGGAGCGCAGATGCACTTTTTTGGTGGTGACTAAAGGAAAGCCTTCGTTCAAATCAAAGCGCATTTGGTGTCCAAACACGCTTCGAGTTCCAGTACCCGTGCGGTCGGTTTTGGCAACGCCATGGGTATAAACATGGCGCATGAAATCTTCATATTGGCTTCTGATGGGGCGCATAACGATTCAGTTTTTCCATAAGTAGTGAAGTTTAAACACTTTGTCTCGAACATCCGATGCGGCCAAACTAGCGCACTACGCGACCCGGATTCAAAATTCCCAGAGGATCGAGTGCTTGTTTCACTTGCCGCATCAATGCCAAAGCGGTGGGGTCTTTGTACTCTGGCAGAGTGTCCACTTT
>SYDB01000111.1 GCA_005786815.1 Burkholderiales bacterium | reverse complement strand
TGGAGGTGTATTTGAGCGAGTATGGTGATAGCAAATACCGCCCTTGCCCACTGCTCAAAGAAATGGTCGCCGCCGGTCAACTCGGTCGCAAAACCGGTCAAGGCGTCTACCATTACTAAGCCTCTTGATTCAACTAGTCTGCGTACTGCCCAGCAGCTTTGATCACAGGACCCCACTTGTCAATTTCGGCTGCAACAAATTTCTTGTGCTCAGCACCATCCGTACGCTTATCTGAAACAACGACAGCGCCCAGAGCTTCTTGCTTTTTCACAAAATCTGGATCTCTCAGGGCTGTTTTTAATGCTGCATTTAACTTGGCCACCACATCAGCCGGCGTGCCTTTAGGCGCATACATTCCGTGCCAAATAGAAACGTTGAAATCTTTCACGCCGGACTCATTCATGGTCGGCAGGTCTTTCAAAGCGGGGGTTGTTAAACGCTTCATGGTCGTTACACCATAAGCCTTAATGGTTTTACCTTCGATTTGCGCAGAAGTATTGGTCGTTTGATCACACAACAAATCGACCTGTCCGCCTATCAAATCGTTCAATGCGGGCGCGGTACCTTTGTAAGGAACCGTCGTCATATCGGTTTGAACGGCTTGCTGGAACATCAGTCCACACAGATGTGAAGCAGCGCCTAAACCAGCATTTGCCAAATTGATCTTGCCTTTGTTTTGGCCAATCCATGTCACCAATTCTTTGTAATTGTTGGCTGGCAAAGTAGGACGGCCTACCAGTGTCATGGGAACTTCATTGACCATACCCAAAAACTCGAAGTCATCCATGGTGTTGTAGGGCATTTTGCGATAGAGGGCGGGAGATGTAGCCATGCCAATATGGTGCAACAACACAGTGTGGCCGTCTTGGGGGGCTTTAGATACTTTGTTGGCCCCAATCGTTCCACCGGCACCTGCCACGTTTTCCACCACGACAGTTGCTCCTAGGGGCTTGCGCATAGCTTCTGCCAAATCGCGCGCTACGCGATCGGTAGGTCCACCTGCAACAAAGGGGACCACGATCGTGACAGATTTGTCTTTGATAGGGAAATCAGCAGCAGACACCCAAGTTTGACAAGTGGCTGCAACGATAAGGCTGAGGGCAAATAACTTTTTCATAGGTTCTCCAAATAGAGTGGATTGATATCCAAGGCGTAAACCCCAGATGCTAATGCATTCTTGATTACCCCGATTCATCGGGTATTACTTAGGTGTTTACTGGTAGCTACGGGCGTCTTCAATCACTTTACCGTCGTTGGGCAAACTGCCCACCTCCACCAAGGCAATATCAGCGCGTAATTTAGTCACGTCGCGTACAGCTTCGCTGATTTTTTCAGCTAACCCTGCAGTTTCTTGGGTTTCCACTTTGAGCGTGAGCTGGTCGTTTGCCATTTCGCCTGATACGACAAGGCGTGCCCGCTTGATGGCAGGAAAGCGTTTGGTAACTTCTGCCACTTGCCCCGGATGTACAAACATGCCGCGCACTTTGGTTGTTTGGTCTGCACGACCCATCCAACCTTTAATTCGGGCGTTGGTTCTGCCACTCGGGCAAGTACCAGGCAACACGGCAGACAAATCCCCCGTGCCAAAACGTATCAAGGGATAGTCGAGGTTCAAAGTGGTAACGACCAATTCACCCACTTCACCTTCTGGCACAGGATCACCTGTTCCAGGACGAACGATCTCAACGATCACACCTTCATCCAACACCAAGCCTTCACGCGCCGAAGTTTCATAGGCGATCAATCCCAGATCCGCGGTGGCATAACACTGGTAGCCTGCAATGCCACGCTCTGCCAACCAGTCACGCAAACTGGGTGGAAAGGCTTCGCCAGAGACCAAAGCTTTACGCACGCTGGGCAAAGCAACGCCCATTTCAGCAGCCTTCTCAACAATGATTTTTAAAAAGCTGGGCGTGCCAATATAGCCAGCCGGTTTTAATTCCGCCATGGCTTGAACTTGTTGTTCGGTTTGACCTATGCCACCTGCAAACACGGTACAACCCAATGCATGTGCGCCCGTTTCCATCATCGAGCCCGCTGGCGTGAAGTGGTAACTAAAACAGTTATGGATCAACTCGTTTTCACGGAATCCAGCAGCGAACATAGCACGTGCCATGCGCCAGTAATCACTGCGCGCACCTTCTGGTTCATAGATGGTACCGGGGCTTGCAAAGATACGGGGCATCGCTCTGCCATAGGCGATAGCTGAGAAGCCACCAAAGATATCTGTGCCGCGTAAGGCCTGTTGCTGTTCTAACAATTCGTGTTTACGAATCACGGGCAACTTAGCCAAAGCAAAGCGGCTATTCACGCTAGCTGCATCCACCGACTGCAAACTTTGGGCAAATGCACGCGCACTGGCTTTGGCATGCGCCACTTGGTTTGGGAGCGCGGCTAGCAATGCTGCTTCTCGCTGGGCAGGGTCGCGCGTTTCTAACGCATCAAAATGGTTGCTCATAAATAACTTGCTACGCCTAATGCCTAAGCCAACCAGCGCTTGCGGCGTTTGTAGCTCTTGGTATCTTTGAAATTCTTGCGCTCGCCAGCGCCTACGCCCAAGTAAAACTCTTTGACGTCTTCGTTAGTGGCCAAGTCACTGGCCTTGCCGTCCATCACAATGCGGCCTGATTCCATGATGTAGCCGTAATCGGAATAACGCAGCGCCATATTGGTATTTTGTTCAGCTAATAGAAAAGTTACTTTTTCTTTGTCGTTCAAATCTTTGACGATGTTGAACACCTCTTCCACGATTTGTGGAGCCAAGCCCATCGATGGCTCGTCTAACAAAACAATACTCGGGTTAGCCATCAAGGCGCGCCCAATGGCGCACATTTGTTGCTCACCGCCAGATGTGTAAGCGGCTTGCGATGTGCGACGGGTTTTCAAACGGGGAAAGTAGTTGTAGACCTTCTCCAAATTGGCGGCGATCTCGCCTTTGTCTTTGCGGGTGTAACTACCCGTCATCAAATTTTCTTCAATCGTCAAATGGGCAAAGCAATGACGCCCTTCCATCACCTGCACCACGCCACGTTGCACCAAGTCAGCGGGCGTGAGGTTTTCAATTCGCTCGCCGCGCAACTCAATGCTGCCTTTGGTCACAGCGCCTCGCTCACCTTTGAGCAGATTGGATATGGCCCGCAAGGTGGTGGTTTTGCCAGCGCCATTGCCGCCCAAAATAGCCACGATGCCTTGTTCGGGAACCTGCAAGGAGACGCCCTTCAACACCAAGATGACGTGGTTGTAAATAACTTCAATACCACTGAC
>SYDB01000110.1 GCA_005786815.1 Burkholderiales bacterium | reverse complement strand
CCCGATGTGCATTTGAATTACGTCGACCAAGTGATTGGTAATCGCAAAGGTGTCAGTACCTATGCATGTATGAATGGTTTGTTGCTGCCAGATCGCCAAGTGTTCTTGGTCGATACGCATATCAACTACGACCCAACGGCTGAACAGTTGTGCGAGATCACCACCATGGCAGCAGAAGAGATGCGTCGTTTTGGTTTGCAGCCCAAAGCGGCTTTGTTGTCGCACTCTAATTTTGGAACCAGCAACCATGCATCCGCCCTCAAAATGCGCGAGACCTTGGCGTTGCTGAAGAAAAATGCACCTTGGTTAGAGGTGGATGGCGAGATGCATGGTGACGTCGCCTTGGATGGCACTGAGCGTGCGCGTCAAATCCCAGATACCACTTTGATTGGCGACGCTAATTTGTTGGTCTTGCCGAATTTGGACTCGGCCAATATTGCATATAACTTGCTTAAGACTGCAGCGGGCGGCAATATTGCGATTGGGCCGGTGTTATTGGGCGCAGCGAAGCCTGTGCATATCTTGACGGCTAGTGCTACTGTGCGACGCATTGTGAATATGACTGCGCTGACTGTGGCTGATGCAAGTGCTCTGCGTTAGTTCGCGTTGAGCGCGCGGAAAAGAATTCTTTATAATTAATTTGGCCTTCTTATGGGGGTCGTTCTTACATTTTTACTTGCTATTTGAGGGGGGTTCACTGACAATGAAGACTTGTGTTTCGGGTTAACCCGTGAAACTCTTCCTCGATGTTGTTGCTTTGTAGCAACTTCAATTTTGTCAAGACTCAACCCCTAAAGAATCGGCGATGGACATGCCACTGCGTACCGTAAAAACAAATATTGTTCAATCTATCCGTGCGTTCCGCGTGCAGGATTTACAGCAATCTGCCCAAGTTTTGGGCCACCACTTTTTGTATGCCAATTTGGCCCAAACCCAAAGCAAGCAAGACATCTTGGATTTGATTGCCAAAGAGTTCACTTTTCCCGCACAGGCGAGCAAAAACTTTGATGCCCTCTACGACGGCATGACTGACCCGCTATACAAGTCTGGTCCACAACCTGGGTTTGTGGTGGTTTTGGAGCACATTCCAGCCCACGCCAAGTTTGATAAAGAAGCGCGTGAGCAATTGCTAGATATCTTCCGTGAAGCCTCTGATTACTGGGCAGACCGCAAGGTGGCGTTTCGCTGTTTCTATTCTTTCTCTGTGGCGCGCGCTACATCTGCTGAAAAAACGGGTGCAGGTTTTGATGCAGACGGCATGGCTATTTTGGAAGACGGCGAAAAAATGCCAACTGATAAATTGGTGGACGTGTCTCCTATGGCGTTGCGCATGAGCAGTCCCTTCAATGCGGGCTACTGGCTCACAGCGGCCTAATCGCATTTAAGCAAATTACGCTCAAACAGATAGCGCTTGAACTAGCGCTACATATTGGGCGACAGGTACTTCCTCTGCTCGGCGGTGAACATCAAAGTTACCGCCGAATTTTTTTTCCTCTAACCATCGACCTAAGGTGTGACGCAAAAGCTTGCGCCGTTGGCTAAACGCAACTTGCACCAAAGCCTCTAGCGTTATGACGTTAATTTGAGGTGGCGCGTCTAGGGGTAGCATCCGAACGATCGCGCTGTCCACCCGTGGCGGTGGATCAAATGCCTCGGGTGTTACCAGCAAGACGTTTTCCATCGCGTAGCGCCACTGCAGCATCACGCTCAGGCGGCTGTAGTCGCTTGTACAAGGCTGCGCCACCATTCTGTCAACGACTTCTTTTTGTAGCATGAAGTGCTGGTCTTTTATCGCGTCTACATGGGTCAGTAGGTGAAACAAAATGGGCGTGGAGATGTTGTAGGGCAGGTTGCCGACCACGCGTAATTTCGGTGCTTGCAATGCCTTTGCAAGTTCGGTGAAATCGACACGCAACACATCCGATGCGATCACGTTGAGTTGTGGATGGGCTTGTAGTCGAATTACCAAGTCACGGTCGAGTTCAATGACGGTGAGTTTGCCTAAACGCTCCACCAGCGGCTGCGTGAGTGCAGCCAAACCAGGACCAATTTCCACCATTTGCTCGCCAGCCATTGGTGCAATAGCGGAGACGATTTGTTCTATGACAAACGTATCGGTTAAGAAATGCTGGCCGAAACGTTTGCGGGCTTGGTGCTTCACGAGGTGGCTTTAAATAGGCGGATCGCGGTATTCAATATAAGCACGGCCGCGCACTTCTTGCGCCCACAACTGGTAGGTCTCGTCGTATTTCTTTTCGCGCAAACTGTTACGAACCAAATCGCGTAATTCACGCTCGGTGATCGGTGCTTCTCTGCGTGCCAGCACTTGTACCAGGTGAACACCAAATCGTGACACCAGCGGGTCCGCAATTTGACCAGGTTGAAGCTTGTTCATCACCTCTTCAAACTCAGGCACAAACATTCCTGGTGCGACCCAGCCCAAATCGCCGCCGCCTGGAGCGCTGGCGTCTTGCGAATGTTGTTGCGCCAATTGGGCGAAGTCAGCACGACCCGATTCGATTTGTGTTTTGTAAGTAGCAAGTTGCGCGCGTGCCGTGGTTTGGCTGAGTTGGCCGCCGGGACGCAACAAAATATGGCGCGCACGCGTCTCTGTGATGGTGGCGTTTGTGACATTGCGTTTGCTCACCAACTTCAAAATATGAAACCCTGCGCCAGACTGGACCAAAGGTGCAACATCACCAATGCGTAATGGTGCAACGGCATCGACAAACAAACTCGGATAACGGTCTGCGGGACGCACGCCCATCAAACCGTTGTTCTCTTTTTCTGGGCCTTGAGACACCTCTTTAGCGATGGCACCAAAGTTGCCGCCGCGTTGAACACGTTCAAGCGCGGATTGCGCTTTGGCACGTAACTCTGCAATACGCGCATCGCTGCTATTTTCTGGGACTGATATAAAAATATGTCCAAGCTCCATCTCTGCAGCAGTCGATACGCTGGCTTTGTCGCGGGATTTGATGGTGTTGTCAATTTCCACATCAGTAATACGAATACGTCCGGGCACATTGCGTTCTACTAAGCGCTGCAACAACAATTGGTCATGTAAGTCTTTGCGTGCTTTTTCGACAGAGGAACCGGAAGCCAGTGTTTTGGCGCGCATCGCCTCAACCGTCGTTTGGTTTTGTGCGGCTTGCCGTTGTTCGGCAAGATCTAAGGCTTCGTCGTCAATCACAATGCCAGAGTCTTTTGCATTTTGTAGCAACGCTTTTTCGGTGATGAGTTTTTCAAGCGCCTCGCGCAATGTCACATCACTCTTCAAAATAGCGCGACCTTGTTGGGCTGCTTGGGCGCGTTGTAACTCAAGGCGCGTACTGACGTCGTGGTTGGTGATGGGCACTGAGTTCACTACCGCAACAATAAAGTCGCGGGGAGTGCTGATAGCATTTACAACTGGGTTGGCTAGACCTGTTCCGCTACCCGTGCTGGGTGGGTTGATGGGCTTGCTGCTTGGGTTGTTGAGTTTGAGTTGTGCCCACGCAGGTGGTTGACAGCAAAAAACCAAAGCAAAAGCAAACGTTAACCAAATACGATTCAAAGAATTCAAAAACATAAGCATCAGTCGTAATTGCCAAAGCGGTTAGGAGTGGTCGCAGGTAAGCGTAAATGCTGGTAGCGTGGCACATTGTTGCGGATCGATCCCAAGGCATTTGTACCTACGCGAGAGAACCCAACAAACTCTAATTGGAACAGCAATTTTTGACGGGCTAGATTCTCAGCAATTTGGAAGCGCTCCTTGACTACGCGGCCCAACCAACAACCGCCGTCGTATTCGAAACCAATGACGGACTCCACCATCTGGTTTTTCAGGGTATCCATATTCATGCGCGCGACGGTGTACCAACGCCCCTCGCCTAGTCCGCGACCGTCACCTAGATCTTCGTCTTTCATGCCCCACATATCATTGATAGGCCACTGCCAGCCGACATTGACAAAACGAGATACAGGAACGCCGCTGGTATCCGTTTGGTTACGGTAGGAGGCGCTGATGACTCTGTAGGAGCCAGGTGTGTAACGCCCTCCCACTGCTTGGCTCAAATATTGCCCGGAATCGGGGTTGTACTGCGTGGTGGAGTCGAGCGCCCATTTGCGGCTAAGGTTGAGCGTAGCGCCTGCGAGTACGTCGCTGAGACCGGCTTTGGCGCTAGATTCGCCCGGCATGGTGACCAATTGTTCTTTGACGCGCAGGCGCTGCGCAAGACCGATACGTGCACCTTCTGCGCCGGTGTTGGGATCGATAAAGCGAGAAGTGGCTCCAACCGTAACTAAATTGCTGTCTGCAATACGGTCGAATCCGCCGAACACGTTCTCGCTGAAGATGCTTGCGAAGTTATAAGCATTGGCACCTGAGTCGTAATTGGGTAAATAATTTTGCGCGCGGTATGGGCTGTAGACATAAAACGCACGTGGCTCGAACGTTTGCGTCCAAGCGCGCCCCAAAAGATTACTGTTGCGCTCAAACACCACGCCTGAATCCAAACTAAACGTTGGGACGCTGACACTGGCAGAAGTTTGACCGTTGGTACTCAAGGCATCGTCAAACTGGTAACTACGCGTGTTCATGATGAACTTAGGCGTCAGATAGCCATAAGGCGTGACAAAGGGACGACTTACTTGCGCTTGGCCAACAGCACGCTGTGCATTGCAGTTGAGATAGTTATTCAAACAATTGTCCAAACGGATGGTTTCAAACCGACTAAATTGCCCGTCGAGCATGAAATCAAAGCCACTGACATTGGCACGTGAATACTTCACATTCATTTGCGGCACGCGGTCAAATGGTGGCGAGATGTAGTTGCTAGTACTCGCCAAGTCTTGCAATGTCTGCCACTTTTGTACAGTTATGTTGGATGTGAAAAAGCGTCTTCCCCATGTGACATTCATGTCGTT
>SYDB01000109.1 GCA_005786815.1 Burkholderiales bacterium | reverse complement strand
GGCCCATGGTCTGCCAAGCCTTGAAGCCCCATGCCAAAACTGCTTCGGGCCAAGCGGTGCCTATCGACGTGCATTTGATGGTCTCGCCCGTCGACGCATTGGCCGCGGCATTCGCCCAAGCCGGAGCTGACTTGATCAGCTTTCACCCCGACGCCAGCGACCATGTGCACCGCAGCATCCAAGCGATCAAAAGCCACGGCGTGAAAGCGGGCTTGGTGTTCAACCCCGCCGAGCCGCTCGATGTGCTGGAGTGGACGATCGACGATATCGACCTCATTCTCATCATGAGCGTGAACCCGGGCTTTGGCGGGCAGAGCTTTATCGACTCGGCTTTGCGCAAAATTGAAAAAGTTCGCAAACTGATTGACGCCAGCGGTCGCGATATTCGACTGGAAGTTGACGGCGGCATCAAAGTAGACAACATCCGACGGGTTGCAGATGCTGGCGCAGACACGTTTGTGGCGGGCAGCGCGATTTTTGGTCAGCCTGATTACAAGGCTGTGATTGACCAAATGAGATCCGCCTTACCATGAAATTCGAAAGTCAGACTTTCGAATTTCATGGTGTTCTGCTACCATGAGCATCCATGCTCGAACGTACTGAACTTGAAAAAACCGTTGAACGCGCTTTGTCTCGTTCGCGCGGCGTTGTGTTGGTCGGGCCGCGTCAAGCAGGTAAGAGCACGCTGGCGCAGCGGTTTTTAGGCCGCGACTCTCCTAATTATTTTGACTTGGAATACCCGCCACACGCCCAGCGTTTGACGCAAGCGACCGGTGTGCTTGAGGGCTTGCAGGGCAGGGTGGTGATTGACGAAATTCAGCGCAAGCCAGAGTTGTTCCCTTTGTTGCGGGTGTTGATGGACCGATCCAATGCGCCAGGCCAATTCCTTTTGCTGGGCAGCGCATCTCCAAGTTTGCTTAGGCAAGCAGGTGAATCTTTGCTGGGGCGTATTGAAACCGTGGAAGTTGGAGGGTTCGATCTGCAAGAAGCCTGCGTGCAAGATGGCGCATGGAATGCGACGGCCTCACAAAACCTGTGGTTACGCGGCGGATTCCCGTTGTCGTATTTGGCGCATACAGACCAAGACAGCATGGTTTGGCGGCATAACGCCATAGCCAATCACGTGCAAGTGGACTTGCCTCAATTCGGTCTGAATGTGGCGCCGCCCATGATGATGCGGTTTTGGAATATGTTGGCGCATTTTCACGGCCAGGTCTGGTCGGCGTCGCATCCAGCAAGATCCATGGGTGTCTCAGAGCCGACCGTGAGACGGTATTTGGATGTGTTGACCCAGACCATGATGGTGCGCCAGTTGCAGCCATGGCATGAAAACTTAGGCAAGCGCCAAGTGAAAGCGCCGAAGATTTATTTCCGTGATACCGGTTTGTTGCATGCATTACTTGGAATTCAAGACGCAGCGCATTTGTTGACGCATCCAAACAGCGGCGCAAGTTGGGAAGGCTTTGCGCTGGAGCAAGTCTTGCGTTTAGCCAAACCTGACCAAGCTTATTTTTGGGCCACCCACCAAGGCGCTGAATTGGATTTGTTAATGTTCAAGGGCACACAACGCATAGGAGTTGAGTTCAAACGTGCGGATGCGCCAGTGTTGACGGCTAGCATGCGTGTTGCTTTAGAAGACTTGAAGTTAGACCACTTGTATGTGGTGTATCCCGGCAAGCATCGATTTAAATTGGCAGAGCATGTAGAAGCAGTACCGCTGTGGGCTGTTTTGCCTAACCCGCAAGGCGCTATGTCATGACCGAAACCGAATTCAACTTGCTTGCTGCTCAAGGCTACAACCGCATCGCTTTAGTAGCCGAGGCGTTTGCAGATCTTGAGACGCCGCTTTCTCTCTATCTCAAACTCGCCCATGTTCAAAACAGTGGGCAATACAGCTTTTTGCTCGAGTCAGTCGTGGGTGGCGAGCGCTTTGGGCGCTATAGCTTTATCGGTTTGCCAGCCAGCACTTTGTTGCGCGCCTCTGGATTTGGCGCGCAAGCCAAAACCGAAGTGGTGACGGATGGCCAGGTAGTTGAAACCCACCACGGCAATCCACTCGATTTTGTTTCCGATTACCAAAAGCGTTTCAAAGTTGCTTTGCGGGAAGGTATGCCGCGTTTTTGTGGTGGTTTGGCAGGCTATTTTGGTTACGACACCGTGCGCCACATCGAGAAAAAACTTGCACACACTTGCCCGCCAGACGATTTGGGTATGCCCGATATTTTGTTGTTGCAGTGCGAAGAGTTGGCAGTCATCGACAACCTCTCAGGCAAGTTGTCGCTGATGGTCTATGCCGACCCTACGCAACCGGATGCATATGCCAAAGCGCAAGCGCGCTTAGACGAACTCAAGCTGCGGTTGAGAGCGCCTGCGATTGCACCGTCTATCGCTGCGAGTACCAATCACAGTGTCGAGCGTAGTTTTGCTAAAGCAGATTACTTGGCTGCTGTCGAGCGCGCCAAAGACTTGATCGCTGCGGGCGACTTTATGCAAGTGCAAGTGGGGCAACGCATCCACAAAGAATTTACGGCCAGTCCACTGTCTTTGTACCGTGCCTTGCGTTCGCTCAACCCTAGCCCGTATATGTATTACTACCACTTGGGCGATGCACACGTAGTGGGCGCATCGCCAGAAATTTTGGTGCGACAAGAAAACACGCCTGAGGGCCAAAAAGTCACCATCCGCCCATTGGCTGGTACGCGTCCACGTGGTGCAACGCCCGAGGCCGACAAAGCTGCAGAGCTCGAACTCATCAACGATCCGAAAGAGCGTGCCGAGCATGTCATGTTGATTGATTTGGCGCGTAACGACATTGGCCGCATCGCACAAATTGGTAGCGTCAAAGTGACCGAAGCCTTTGTGGTCGAGCGTTACAGCCATGTGATGCATATCGTGAGCAATGTCGAGGGCATCTTGCGCGAAGGCGCAGATGGCAAGCCGCTCACCAGCATGGATGTGCTCAAAGCGACGTTTCCTGCCGGCACTTTGACGGGTGCGCCAAAAGTGCATGCGATGGAATTGATCGATCAGCTCGAGCCCAATAAACGCGGCTTGTACGGCGGCGCTTGCGGCTATTTAAGTTTTGCGGGCGATATGGATGTTGCGATTGCCATCCGCACAGGCATCGTGAAAAACAACACGCTGTATGTACAAGCTGCTGCAGGTGTAGTCGCAGACTCCAGTCCTGAAATGGAATGGCGCGAGACCGAACACAAAGCCCGCGCATTGCTGCGCGCCGCGGCAGTGGTCGAAGAGGGGATGGAATGAAAAAAATCAAACTCCTCATGGTCGACAACTACGACAGTTTCACCTTCAACATCGTTCAGTACTTTGGTGAGTTGGGTGCTGACGTTGAAGTGTTTCGCAATGACGAAATTACCTTGGAAGGCATCGCAGCGCGACAACCAGACCGCTTGGTGATTTCGCCCGGCCCGTGTTCACCTGCAGAGGCGGGCATTTCGGTCGCTGCGATCCAGCATTTCGCGGGCAAGTTACCTATCTTGGGCGTGTGCTTAGGTCACCAAAGTATTGGCGCGGCATTTGGTGGACAGATCGTGCGCGCGCAAACATTGATGCACGGCAAAACCAGCGTGATCCGTACGACCCAAGAGGGTGTGTTTGCTGGACTGCCTGAAACCTTTACGGTGAACCGCTACCACTCGTTGGCAATTGCGCCCAAAAATTGCCCAGCATGTTTGAAAGTCACTGCTTGGACGGACGATGGCGAGATCATGGGCGTGCGCCATACTGAGCTCGATATCCAAGGCGTGCAGTTCCACCCGGAATCCATCTTGACCGAACATGGCCATGCCATATTGAAAAACTTTTTGTAAGGCCTTGTCACTATGACCGCACACCATGCCATCACGCCACAAGAAGCATTGCAGCGCGTGATTGAACACCGTGAAATTTTTCACGACGAAATGCTCCACATCATGCGTCTCATCATGGGCGGCGAAATGTCGCCTGTCTTGATGGCCGCTTTCATCAGCGCTTTGCGTGTGAAAAAAGAAACGATTGGCGAGATCACTGCCGCCGCGCAAGTGATGCGTGAGTTCTCGACCAAAGTGCAGGTGGCCGATACCAAGCACATGGTCGACATTGTGGGTACTGGTGGCGATGGTTCGCATACTTTCAATATTTCTACTTGCTCTATGTTTGTGGCGGCAGCGGCTGGCGCCAAAGTCAGCAAACATGGTGGTCGCAGTGTGAGCAGCAAAAGCGGCAGTGCCGATGTACTCGAGAGTTTGGGCGTGCAAATCAATTTGCCGCCTGACCAAATTGCCGCGTGCCTCAAAGAAGTTGGCATTGGTTTTATGTTTGCGCCGAATCACCATCCTGCGATGAAAAATGTGGCGCCCGTGCGCAAAGAGTTGGGCGTGCGCACGCTCTTCAACATCTTGGGGCCACTCACCAATCCAGCTGGCGCGCCGAATATTTTGATGGGTGTGTTCCATCCTGATTTGGTTGGTATCCAAGTGCGCGCCTTAGAGCGCTTAGGCGCTGAACATGCTTTGGTGGTGTACGGACAAGACGGTTTGGATGAAGTGTCTTTGGGCGCCGCCACTTTGGTGGGCGAATTGAAAAACGGCAAGATCACCGAATACCAAATTCATCCAGAAGATTGCGGATTCGCCATGAGTAGCAACCGCGCCTTGCGGGTCGAAACGCCTGAGCAATCGCGCGCCATGTTGCAAGGCGTGCTCGACAACCAAGAAGGCCCCGCCCGCGATATCGTGGTGTTCAACTCCGCCGTGGCTTTGTATGCTGCCAATGTGGTCGAGAGCATCGAGGCCGGCTTAGCCCCTGCGCGCGCGGCGCTTGCCAGTGGCGCGGCCAAAGCCAAACTCCAGCAATTGATTGCGCGCACTCAACAAACTGCTAAGGTTTGAAGCCTGCGCCTCACTAGAAAAAACTATGTCTGATATTTTGAAAAAAATTGTTGAGTTCAAGCACCAAGAAGTGGCGGCCGCTTTAAAACGTAAACCCTTGCATGCGATGCGCGCAGATGCTGAGAGCCGCGTGCTCACCCGCGACTTCATTGGCGCCATGCGCGCCAAGATTGCACAGGGCTTGCCTGCTGTGATCGCCGAAGTCAAAAAAGCCAGCCCGTCCAAAGGCGTGTTGCGCGCCGACTTTATTCCTGCGGACATTGCGCAAAGCTATGCCGAGCACGGAGCGGCGTGCTTGTCGGTGCTGACTGACAAAGAATTTTTCCAGGGCAGTGTGGACTACCTCAAGCAAGCGCGTGCCTCATGCGACTTGCCCGTGTTGCGCAAAGACTTCATGGTCGACCCTTACCAAGTGTTTGAAGCGCGCGTGATGGGTGCTGACTGTATTTTGCTCATCGCAGCGTGCTTGGACGATGCGCAAATGGCTGAGCTAGAAGCCATAGCGCGCAGCTTAGATATGGCGGTTTTGGTGGAGGTGCACGACGCCGAAGAATTACAACGCGCGTTGAAACTCAGAACCCCACTGATTGGCGTAAATAACCGCAATCTGCGCACCTTCGAAGTGTCATTGCAAACCACCTTGGATTTGATGAAGGATGTCCCAGCAGACCGATTGCTGGTGACCGAGAGTGGCATTTTGAAGTCCGAAGATGTCCGCTTTTTGCGCGATGCAAAAGTGCAAGCGTTTTTGGTGGGCGAGGCTTTTATGCGGGCGCAAGATCCGGGGCTAGAGTTGGCTGCGCTGTTTGAGCTTTGATCCTTGGTGCTTCGTAACGTATCCCCTCAATGGCAAAACTAGCTGCTTGGCAACCGAGTTCTTGGCCCGTCCATACAGAATGGCAACCCGTTCTCGACGCTTTTTGGCGGTCTACTGAAGGCGAAAGGCTGTCGCAATTTGTCTCGGCCCGTTTGAGTGGTGGTGCCGTGGTTTATCCGGCACATCCGCTTAGGGCTCTTCAGTTGACGCCACTGTCTGCAGTGCGGGTGGTGATCTTGGGTCAAGACCCTTATCACGGACCCGGCCAAGCGCAGGGCTTGTCTTTTTCTGTTGCGGACGGGGTGAAGTTCCCGCCGTCTTTGCGCAACATCTTCAAAGAATTGCGCCGCGATTTGCACCAACCCGTACCTATGAGCGGCTCTTTGGAGGCTTGGGCAAAGCGAGGGGTGTTGTTGCTCAACACCAGTTTCACGGTGGAAGACGGATTGCCCGCTAGCCACGCCAAGCGTGGCTGGGAGAGTCTGAGCGACGCGATTTTGCGTGAGGTGGCGTTAAAAGCCCCTGCATGCGTTTACATGCTGTGGGGCGGGCATGCGCAGGCAAAAGTGGGGTTGATTGAGGCCGCTACAGGGCAGAAGGCGCCGGATTTTTTGGGTTTGCGTGAAAAATCGGCTTTGGCTGAAGGCTTTGGCGCTTTAGCTGGGGGCCCAATGGCTAGGGTCGAAATCC
>SYDB01000108.1 GCA_005786815.1 Burkholderiales bacterium | reverse complement strand
GTTTCTGAAGCTGAAGTTCAAGCTTGCTTTGAGTATGTAGCCCAGCATTTACCTAAACAGTTTTTAGTCATCAGCGGCGGAATTGCACCAGGTGTTCCAGTTGATTTTTATGCACGCTTAACGCAACTAGCCAATCAACATGGCGTGCCTGTGGTGATAGACGCTAACGGCCCTGCCCTGCATGCTGCGCTGCAAGAAGGTGTTTTTTTATTCAAACCCAGTTTGCGTGAATTGAGTCAACTTGTAGGCGAAGATTTGCCCGATGAAAAAAGTTGGATCTCTGCTTGCCGTGCATTGATCGCGCAGAAAAAAGCGCAAGTGATCGCCCTCTCCCTGGGCGAGCAAGGCGCTATGGTGGTCAGCCAAGACCAAAGTTGGCGCGCTGAAGCACTCAAAGTGGATGTGCAAACCACCATCGGTGCGGGCGACAGTTTTGTTGGCGGCATGGTTTGGGCTCTGTACAAAGGCCATGACCTGTTGCATGCGTTTCAATACGGCATGGCCGCTAGTGCTGCCGCTTTGCTTCAAAAAGGCACGCCACTATGCCAACCATCTGATGTACACCGTTTACTGCCCAGTGTGGTGGTGCACGCTTTGTAATAATTCAAACCATATCAAGGAGACTCTTTCATGCCCGTTATTACCAATATTGAAGACTTACGCGTTCTCGCGCAAAAACGTGTGCCCCGCATGTTTTATGACTACGCCGATTCGGGCAGTTGGACGGAGAGCACTTACAAAGCGAACGAAAGTGATTTCCAAAAAATAAAATTGCGCCAGCGTGTTGCTGTCAATATGGAAGGTCGAAATACTGCGACCCACATGATTGGCCAAGCAACAGCAATGCCTGTTGCTATCGCTCCTACCGGCATGACTGGCATGCAACACCCCGATGGCGAAATCTTGGCCGCACGCGCTGCCAACAAAATGGGAATCCCTTTTACGCTCTCCACGATGAGCATTTGTTCTATCGAAGACGTTGCCAAGCACGCGGGAGAAGGTTTTTGGTTTCAGCTGTACATGATGAAAGACCGTGGCTTTATCGAGCGCTTGATCGACAGAGCCAAAGCCGCCAATTGCAAAGCCTTGGTCTTGACGCTTGATTTGCAAATTTTGGGACAACGCCACAAAGATTTGAAAAATGGTTTGTCTGCACCCCCCAAACTCACGATTCCTAACATCATCAACATTGCTACCAAGCCACGTTGGGCTTTGGGTATGTTGGGCACACCGCGCCGCGAATTCGGCAACATCGTGGGCCATGTGAGCGGTGTTGACAATATGAGTTCACTGTCTGCATGGACTGCACAACAGTTTGATCCAGCGCTGAATTGGGACGATGTTGAATGGGTCAAGCAACGCTGGGGTGGCAAACTCATTCTCAAAGGTATTCAAGATGTGGAAGATGCACGTTTAGCGGTGCGCTCTGGCGCAGATGCCTTGATCGTTTCTAACCATGGTGGACGTCAACTCGACGGTGCACAAAGCAGTATTGAAGCCCTTCCCTCTATCGTGCAAGCTGTGGGCTCTCAAATTGAAGTGCACATGGACGGCGGCATCCGTAGCGGCCAAGATGTACTCAAAGCGATTGCATTGGGTGCCAAGGGCACTTACATCGGCCGCTCGATGTTGTACGGCTTGGGCGCCATGGGTGAAGCGGGCGTCTCCAAAGCTTTGGAGATCATCCACAACGAGCTGAGCTTGAGCATGGCGTTTTGTGGTCGTACACAAATTGGTCAAGTCGACTCCAGCATTTTGTTGCCTGGAACTTTTCCTACTGCTTAAACCCTAAACCCAAGCATTGATTCGGCGTATCGCGCACCTCGACATGGATGCATTTTTTGCATCGGTCGAGTTGTTACGTTACCCGCAGTTAACAGGGCTGCCCGTTGTCATAGGCGGCGCACGGCGCAAAGAAGACGACTTGTTGCGCCAATTACAAAATGCTTTTCCAGACGATGCTTGGGAAACTGACACTTTCCAAGACCGCTTGGGCGAAATTCCTCTGAGTTTCTTTCCTCGCATTGCTGGCTATGTAGGCCGCGGTGTGATCACCACAGCCACCTATGCAGCCCGTCAATTTGGCGTGGGCTCGGCTATGGGCTTGATGAAAGCGGCCAAACTCTGCCCGCAAGCCATTCTGTTGCCCGTTGACTTTGACAGTTACAGACACTATTCACAACGCTTCAAATCGACGATTGCTGAAATAGCGCCTGTCATAGAAAACCGTGGTATCGACGAAGTGTTCATCGATTTCACCGACGTGCCTGGCGGTCAACGCGAAGGCGGTCGTGTGTTGGCACGCTTGATTCAAAAAGCCATATTCGAAGACACAGGCTTGACCTGCTCGATTGGCATAGCGCCCAACAAACTTCTGGCCAAGATGGCGAGCGAATTGAAGAAACCCAATGGCATCAGCGTTGTGTATGAAGACGATTTAGAAACACGCATTTGGCCATTGCCTTGTCGCAAGGTAAACGGCATTGGCCCTAAAGCAGAAGCCAAGTTGGCAACGCATGGAATTCATACGATTGGCGAATTGGCACAAAAAGAAAACTATTGGTTAATAGAAAACTTCGGAAAGGCCTATGGTGCGTGGCTGCACGACGCAGCACACGGTCAAGACGACAGGCCCGTGGTGACCCACAGCGAACCGGTGAGCATCAGCCGAGAAACCACCTTTGCGCGCGACTTACATGCTGCGCACGATCGCACTGAACTTAGTGGTGTTTTCACACGCTTGTGTGAACAAGTTGCTGCCGACTTGCAGCGTAAAGGCTATGTAGGTAAAACCATTGGTGTCAAATTACGTTATGAGAATTTTCAAAGTGTGACGCGTGACCACACGCTTGAAATCGCTACGGACCAAGCCAGCACCATTCGTCACACGGCAGGCCTGTGTTTAAAACGCGTCGACCTGAACAGGCGATTTCGATTACTAGGCGTGCGCGTGGGCTCTTTGATCAAAGCAGGCGAACAAGCTACTGAAACAACAGCAGAAGTTACTAGCGATCACGCGCAAGACCAAGCGGATTTGTTTTTCTAAATTTTCGAATTACTGGCGCGCAGTTCGAATATTCACAGGTGCAGCCATGGGATGGCTGGTGCGCCACGGGTTGATATCCACACCGCCGCGCCTTGTGTAGCGC
>SYDB01000107.1 GCA_005786815.1 Burkholderiales bacterium | reverse complement strand
GGCGCTGGTATTTCCAAACTGCACGCGACTGCAAGTTGTATGACTTCAAACAAAACAGCTGGACCGATTACCAAGGGCACGCCACCAGCCCTCGTGCAATGTAAGCCGTCTAATTTTGGTGTAAGCCGTCTAAATTCAGCGGGCTATTTTCTTTTTCAGCGCGCTTAACCAAAATCTCAAACGCAGGCAAAGTTTTGCCTTCTAGCACTTCTAAGAATGCACCGCCACCCGTAGAGATATAGCCGACTTGTTTCTCGATGCCATATTTGGAAATGGCAGCCAAGGTGTCACCTCCCCCAGCAATGCTGAAAGCGTTCGACTCGGCAATCGCATGCGCAATCACCTTGGTGCCGTTTTCAAACGCGGCAAATTCAAATACGCCTACTGGGCCGTTCCAAACAATGGTGCCAGCTGCTTTGAGTTGTGCCGCCAACTTAGCCGCTGTCTCGGGGCCGATGTCCAAAATCAAATCGTCGTCCGCCACTTCAGTGGCTTTTTTGATGGTCGAAACGGCATCAGGAGCAAATGTTTTGGCGCACACAACATCTGTGGGAATCGGCACTTCTGCGCCACGGGCTTTCATTGCGGCCATCACGGCTTTGGCCTCCGCCAACAAATCAGGTTCGGCCAAACTTTTGCCAATATTCAATCCAGCAGCCAACATGAAGGTATTCGCAATACCGCCGCCAACGATTAATTGATCTACTTTGTCGGCCAAGGTTTTGAGAATGGTGAGCTTGGTACTCACCTTGCTGCCCGCGACGATGGCGGCCAATGGGCGCTTAGGGTGCGCCAAGGCTTTTTGAATCGCGTCTATCTCAGCAGATAACAAAGGCCCCGCACAAGCTATAGGCGCAAACTGTGCAATGCCGTAGGTCGTGCCTTCCGCACGGTGGGCCGTGCCAAAAGCGTCGTTGACAAAAATATCGCAAAGCGCCGCCAATTTATGCGCTAACTCAGGGGTGTTTTTCTTTTCGCCCTTGTTGACGCGGCAGTTTTCCAGCATCACCAATTGGCCCGGCGCTACGTGAATAGGCGCCACGTTCGCGCTGTTGTCTCTGTTGACCCAATTGGCTAATAAGGGCACATCTCGGCCCAACAATTCGCCTAAACGTTTTGCTACTGGTGCGAGTGAGTCTTCTGGTTTGAAGTCACCTTCGGAGGGGCGACCCAAGTGGCTGGTCACCATTACCGCAGCGCCTGCATTGAGCGCCATCTGAATACAAGGCACAGACGCGCGAATACGGGTGTCTTCGGTGATCGCCCCATGGTCGTCTTGCGGAACGTTCAAATCAGCGCGAATAAACACGCGTTTGCCACGCACTTGGCCTTTAGCACACAAATCGGAAAAGCGAATCACGTTCATAGTCAGTTATCCAGCTTAAGCTTAATTCGACCAACCACCGTCAATAATTTGCGCAGTACCCGTTGTAAATCCAGATTCATCGCTAGCCAAATAAACCGCAAGCGCCGCAATTTCTTCCACGCGACCCACACGCCCCATAGGTTGACGCGCCACGAATGCAGCTTCTACCTGCGCCACCGTTTGTCCGCTGGCTTTGGCTTGAGCAGCAATGCGGTCGCGCAAAGAAGGCGACTCCACCGTGCCCGGGCAAATTGCATTGCAACGCACACCTTGGGTAATAAAGTCTGCTGCGACGGACTTGGTCAAACCAATCACTGCCGCCTTAGTAGCGCCATACACAAAGCGGTTCGGCGCGCCTTTGATACTGCCCGCAACTGACGCCACATTGATGATGGAGCCATTGCCTTTTTTCAGCATGCCTGGCAAAAAGGCTTTGATCATGCGGAACTGCGAACGCACATTGAGTGAGAACGCAAACTCCCACTCGTCTTCGGTGCAGTCCAACACTGATCCTGCGTGCACAAAACCTGCGCCGTTAAACAGCACGTCAACAGGCCCATGTTTGGCAGCAGCGGCTTGCACTGCATTGGCTTTGGTGACGTCGAGTACGTCGACCGTACAACCGCACTCTTTGTGCAGCGATTCAAGTGCGGCGGCATTCACGTCGGTCGCAATCACGCGCGCGCCTTGCGCCACAAATGCCAAGGCCGTGGCGCGACCAATGCCTTGCCCTGCGGCGGTGACGAATGCAGTTTTTCCAGCTAAACGGTTACTCATGGTGGTATTCCTTGGTTGCAATTATTTTTTGGGAACTAATTCGATGCCATTGATGCGCTCTTGCGCTTCAACCATCGACGACACATATTTTTTACCAAAGCCCAAAGCACTGGCCATGCTCAGCGACTGGTGAACGGCCTCGCCCATCATGGTGGGTACAGACATACCTTCGGCCAAATGGGTGTAGTAGCGAACGTCTTTGCGGGCGTTGTCGAGCTCGAACTTCAAACCGTCCATATCGCCATCGAGTGTTTTAGACACGGCTTGGAATAAGCCTGAGTTCACAGGGCCTGCACTGATCAACGAGACGAGTTGCTTCAGGTCGATGCCAGCGCGCTTGCCCACCGCAAAGGCTTCTGCGGTAGCCGCCACAATGGCTTGTCCGATGAAGTTGTTGAGCAGCTTGATCGCGTGCCCAGCACCGGGCTCGCCCACATGGAAAACGTTTTCTGCGCAGCACTTAAGCACAGGTTCGATCTTGGCAAATGCAGTTTGGGTAGCGCCAACCATAATGTTCAAGCGACCTGCTTCCGCCTCAACAGGCGAGCGCGCCAGCGGTGCATCGACAAACACCACGCCTTTGCTGTGTGCGAGTTCGCGCAAATGGGTGGTGGAATGGGGTTCACTCGTCGAGCAATCTACGATGATCAAACCTTCTTTGGGTTTGCTCAACAAACCGTCTGGACCAGCAACCACAGCTTCAACTTGCGGTGAACCTGTCACGCAAATCAACACGATGTCGCAGCTTGCGCCCAACGCGGCCGCGTTGTCGGCCAAGGTCGCGCCAGCATCCAACAAATCTTTCACGCGGTCGCGTTGTTTATGCACCGTGATCGATAATTTTTGGCCTTTGGCAATCAAGTTTTTGGCCATTCCATGGCCCATAAGGCCTGATGCACCTATGTATCCGATTGTCATAACTGTCTCCCTTGTAAATTAAAAGTGAATTAAAAATCTGCCGCGATCAATTCTTCGCGACTTGGTAAACCTTCGCAATCTCC
>SYDB01000106.1 GCA_005786815.1 Burkholderiales bacterium | reverse complement strand
GATGCCATCACACGCGGGTAATAGATTTTTGGTATCAGTTTCTTGCGAAGGGAACGGACGCCAAGGTAAAAGTTGCAAACCAAGCGGGTCAACATCTTCCGGCGATAAATAACTAGCAAGTTGCGCTGGCACCTCAGCATCCCAATACACAAGCCGTAAAGCACGGTGTTTCACATAACGTCGATAACCCCAAGCTAACCAAGCCGCAGTCAATGCAAAGGCCCAGATAACTGCCGCACGAGAATACGCTTGTTGTAGCAAAGCAAACCCAAGTGGCGTAAGCAGAAATGGAGCAGCCACTGACACCCATAACACGCCACTGCGCTCTGCAACCGGCAAATGCGACGCACGCATCAGCAGATGTGCAGCCACTGCATAAGGCAACACACACCAAAGCAACGTTAGTCCAAATTGGAAAGTGACCAGGCCTGCGTCTTGTAGCAATTGAGCAGCGATCCAACTTGGAATGGCGAGCCAAACGCCCCATAGCGCCCAACTTTGCAATGCATCGCGACGACGAACGGTGGCGGAAACCAGTTTTGAGCCAATTTGCTGTGCAGTACTGAAGTCTTTGTCAAATAATGGATTGGCATTACGCGCTAATTTGTCAGCCTCTGATTCTTCTATGCATTGCTGATACAAAAACAGCACGCGTTGTGCCATTCGCTCCACAGTGAATGCGCTTTCAAAAGCTTGTTGCGCCGCTTTACCCAAACGTTTGCGCAAATAAGGCTCTTGCGTCAGGCGAATCAGTTGTTCGGCAACAGCGTCTACCGAGTTGGTGACTAAGAGCGCCTCTTGTCCCGCAATCACTTGTTCGCGAATACCAGGCAAATCGCTCGCCACAATCGTCAGGCCCGCACGCATCGCCTCGAGCACTGTGATCGGCATGCCTTCGTGATCTGACAAAAGCACAAATACATCATGTTGCGCCAATAACGGGGCAACGTGTGTGACTTCACCCGCCCACGTTACTTTTTGCAAACCGAGTTGCTCTGCCAACTGGACGAACTGGGTACGCAAAGGCCCATCGCCAACGAAGGTCACAGGTAATTCATTGCCCAACTTGTCGCGTACTTGAACCAATGCATGTAACAACAAATCGTGGCGTTTGGGCGATTTCATCCGCGCCACCATGATGAGGTGTGGGATATCGTTCCAAGTGGTTTCTAGCGGCGCTTTTAAATGCGCGATGCCATTAGGAATAACGTGCACACGTTCATGCGCAATCGGCAATTGATAAGCCAGTTCACGTTCGTGCTGTGATACGCACACCATTTGCGTAGTCCAACGCGACAAAGCCCGCTCCGCCAGACTCGCCATTTGGCGACGCACCCAAGGTACTTGCGGTTTAAAACCAAAGCCATGGACGGTGTACAACACCGGCACGTCTAACTGCACACGCGTCATCCGCGCCACTAAGCCAGCCATCGCGCTGTGTGCATGCACGAGGTCAGGAGCGTGCGTGTCGATCAACTCCACCAAGCCTTGCATTGCTGGCCATACACGCCAAGGCAAGAGCGTTTCTTTTAATTTAGGCAAAGCCAGCACTTGAATACCAAGGCCCTTGAGTTGATCACCCAACCAAGTGGGCGCATCGTCTCCACCAATCACCACAGTGAATCGCACCTGCGCCAATAACGCTTCGCACAAAGCGAGCACATGACTCTGCGCACCGCCTGCCTCGCCTTTGGTGATGACGAGCATGACATGGGGCTTAATTTTTTGCTGGGAAGCAATGACAGCGGCCCAAGGGGAATTGGTGCGGGGTTTGGTGGGTGCTAAATCTATTGGCGATGGAGTCGTAACTTCTATAAGTGTTGGTTCAACTTTGATATCAGAAGGTGGAACGACAGGGATAACTTCCTCAGCCTGAATATTTGGTATTTTTTTGCGAGATACATCTACATCCTGCAAATCGGATGCCTGCAGTTCATCACCAAATAAAGACAGCGTGGCGTCGTCTTTTTGTTTCATATTGTTAAAAAGCTACTAACCGACCAATGGGCGAATTTTTTCAAGCAAACCCTCTAGCGTTGGAACGGCACGCACTGCATCGTTCAAATAAGCTGCTTTGAGAGCGTCATCACTAGGATAGTCATGCGCAAAGTGATTACGGATAATGCGCAATTGGTTCCATTGATCAACACTCTCCATATACCCTAGTTTTTCTAGTCGATTGAGTTTGTCGATCATCGGTTTGTCTTCATAGGGTTCCTGCAATAACGTCAATACCGCAGGAAACAGTCTGGAGCCAATAGCGTCTTGGAGCTTGGTGTAACGCAGCACAAACTGATCCCAGTCCTGCACTGTTTCATCAGACATCGTTGACAGATTAGAGGCCGTGATTGGTAAAGTCAACGACCCCAACGCATGTTTCAAATGGTGCAAATGCCTCTCGCATTGCTGCCAAGCCTCTTGCAAGATGAATTGAGAAGGTTGTGTCACAAAATGATTCCTTGTTCAAGAGCTATCGCAAAGATGGGTAATTGGACTGTGCGACTGGGGTAGTCAATGACCACGTCAATTTTTTGCTCCCCCAGTTCAGCATAGAGTTTGGCTAAAAATCGCGTGTGTGCTTTAGAAATTTCTGCTGCGTCAACTAGCGATGTTTGGACGAATAAATCAATGTCACCCCCTTTTTTTGAATCATCTACGCGTGAACCAAAAAGACGAACAACTACGGCCGCATCAAAACATTCTTGAGCGGTTCGCTTGATGAGTTCTTGTTCGTGTGGAGAAATACGCATATGACTTCAGTATAAATTTTCGTTTTAGGCGGATTTATCTCAAGCTTTCAATCGCAGCATCAAAGTCAAGGGATGCACGGGCGAGGCTTGAAAGCCAAAATACAAATAAAACTGCTTTGCGCGCTCATGAAGAGCATGCACTAGCAATGCCCTCACCCCAGTATTTTTTGCAACCGCAAGACTGCGGTCTACCGCGTCTCTGAGTAACCCCGCCCCGAGTTGCATGCCTTGTGTCCTTATATCTACGGCCAGTCTTGCCAGGACCATTACCGGTATGGGATCAGGCATGTTTTGTCGAATGGACCGCGTGGCGTCTTGGTGGTGCACCGCACCTGCAGCCAAAGCGTAGTAGCCCATTACTAGCTGGCTTTCATCGACGACAACGAAAGTTCGACTCGCCCCATTGGATTGGTTCAAAAGGGCGCGACGCTTCAGCCACTCGTCTAAGGAGGTTTCACCGCAGTTAAATGTATTTAATTGGTGATCCGCAGTTAATGGCTGCGGGGCATGTAATTTCATGGACCAGCCGTCCAAGGCGCATGAACAGCAAGCAGTCGTTCAAGACCCGCATTAACTTGTGTCGGCTCGTCTATCATCGCAGTAAAAGCTTTGAATTTGTCGTGATCAAGAGAGAAAAAAACCTGATCCAATAAAACGGACTGCGCTCTATCACATGCGGCTTCGAGCATGAAGTCTGAACGATTTTTGCCCAGTAACTGGGCGGCATGGTCGATTAAATCGCGTTGCTGTGGCAACGCCCTGAGGTTGATGGCAGCATCACGCATAAAGACCCTTGTGTAGACGTTAGATATGCAAATTCTACGCCTATGTATATCGTTCGTCAATACAAATTTAAGAAGCAAACCCCAGTGGATTCATGGTTTGCCATCGCCAAGCATCCCGACACATACTTTCTAGTGAAAGCTCGGTTTGCCAATTAAGCACTTGCTTAGCAAGCTGCGGATCAGCCAAACATTGCGCCACATCGCCGGCCCGACGTGGCACAAACCGATGGGGAATCTGAACGCTATTGACCCGTGCAAAGGTGTTCACCATTTCCAACACGCTGACACCCTGACCCGTACCTAAGTTAACCGTGAGCAGTTTTGGCATATCAGAGGCCAAAGAGCGCAAAGCCGCCAAATGTCCTTGCGCCAAATCCATCACATGCAAATAGTCGCGCACCCCAGTGCCATCGGGCGTCGAATAGTCGTTGCCAAATATCTGCAGATAGTCCCGTTGCCCAGAAGCGACCTGCGTGATGTAGGGCATCAAGTTGTTAGGTACGCCATTGGGTGACTCACCAATCAAGCCGCTCTCATGCGCCCCCACTGGGTTGAAATAACGCAAGATGGCAATCTGCCAGCGTGGGTCTGCCGCAAACAATTCGCGCAACGCGTCTTCGCACATGAGTTTGCTGCGACCGTAGGGATTGGTGGCTGTGAGTGGGGCAGTTTCAGGAATCGGGACTACGGCAGGGTCGCCGTACACCGTGGCAGACGAGCTGAAAACAATACGCCGCACATTGGCGCGTTCCATGGCTTGCAACAAATGGAGGGTCCCCAACACGTTGTTGTCTAAATAGCGCAAAGGTTGCGCTACCGATTCACCCACCGCTTTGAGTCCGGCAAAGTGGATGACCCCGCCAAATGTGTGGCGACCAAACAAGGCGTCCAAAGCTTGCGTGTCGCGCACATCGGCATGCACATATTCCAACGGATGCACATCCAACTTCGCCAATCTGTCGAGCACTTTAGGGCTGCTATTACTTTGGTTGTCCAAAATCACGATCGGCACACCCGCTTCGGCCAACACCACTGCGGTATGCGAGCCGATAAAGCCAAGTCCGCCAGTGATCAAAATGGGAAGAGTCATGCTAAAAAAGCTAGGAAAAGTGGTAGTTACTAAGAATTTGAGTAATTATCGTCTGCAGGGCTGCGCAAGCCTTTAAAATAACCGCTGTTGGCGCCCAAGCACTATTAGCTTGGCCACCAACAGTTTTTATTCACTTACTCTTTCTTTTTATTTCATGAAACGTCAAAACTCACAGCGTGGCGCGTCGCATGGCGCCGCCGAATCTTGTATCGCACTCATTGATGCCCGTTTTTTAGCGTGGCTACAAGGTAATACCGATGGCAGCCAAGAGGCCGTCCGCCCGCATCTGCAAGCCTTGCTTGGTAGCGCCACGGCTAACCATGGCCTAGACGTCAACTTGCGCCGAATTTATTGGTCCACCGATACACCCGACGACCAAGCGGTCGACGCCCAAGTCACCCGCGCTGTGTTGCCCCATGGCCAAGACGGTGGTTTGTCCATGTTGCGCGCGATGGGCGCAGACATGAAGCGCCTTGCTGAGCGCGAAGCCTGTGCGCATTTGTTGATCGGCAGTGACGACGAGCGCTTGCTCAGCATCATCGACGAAGCCCAGTTGCATGGCGTGGTCGTGCATTTGTTAGCCGACGAAGCCGCCCGCAATATGAGCCAACTCAACCGTGACGATCCAGGTTGGGCGCGTTTGCTGTCCCAAGCCGACCACCGCGTCGTCTTGAGCGAAGAGGCTTCACGCCAAGGCGCAAAACCCCGCCATGGCGGCGAGCCCAAAGCGCCGGTGGATCCAGAGCAACTGCGCGAGCAACTTACTACCGTCATCCAGACCTGGTGGGACGAAGAACCCGAAGATTTGCGCGAAGAACTGCGTGAAGAGCTGCACAACACCCGCGGTATTCCCCAAGAAGTGGATCGCCAGTTGTTGTTAGGCGTGCGCAAAGTGTTAGAGCGCGCTTTGAGCTTCCAAGAGAAAAAAATGCTGCGCGAGATGGTGCGCGAGAAGGTCTTAGGGCCACTTGCCAATGTCGAGCCAACACCGCCTGTTCCTGCGGAGCACATCGACTAATATTTAGATTAGTTTTTAGCCAACGGGTCACCCATGAGCACGCTCAACTCTGCAGAAATCCTCGCGCAAGCACTGCCGTACATCCGTAAGTTCCACGGCAAAACCTTGGTCATCAAATACGGCGGCAACGCTATGACCGACCCCGCTTTGCAAAAAGCGTTTGCCGAAGACGTGGTCTTGCTCAAGCTCGTGGGCATGAACCCGGTGGTCGTTCACGGCGGAGGCCCCCAAATTGAGGGCCTCTTGCAACGATTGGGCAAAAAAGGCGAGTTCATTGAAGGCATGCGCGTCACAGACGCCGAAACCATGGAAGTGGTGGAGTGGGTTTTGGGCGGCGAAGTGCAACAAGACATCGTCGGCCTGATTAACCAGGCCGGCGGTAAGGCGGTTGGCTTGACCGGAAGAGACGGCGCCATGATCCGCGCCCGCAAATTGGTGGTGCATGACAGCCACGACCCGAACAAAGAATACGACGTGGGGCAGGTGGGTGACATTGTCAGCATCGACCCCAGCGTGGTGAAGGCCTTGCAAGACGACGCATTCATTCCCGTGGTCAGCCCCATCGGCTTTGGCGAGAACAACGAGAGCTACAACATCAACGCCGATGTGGTCGCTGCAAAGTTGGCAACCGTGTTGCAGGCAGAAAAATTGTTGATGCTTACCAATATCCGAGGCGTTTTGAACAAAGACGGGGACTTGCTGACAGAGCTCACACCCCGCGAAATTGACGAATTGTGCGCAGATGGCACCATCAGCGGTGGCATGATCCCCAAAATCGCTGGCGCTCTAGATGCTGCCAAGAGCGGCGTAAATGCCGTACACATCATTGACGGACGCGTACCCCACGCGATATTGCTCGAGGTCTTGACCGAACAAGCTTTCGGTACCATGATACGTTCGCACTAACTCTCGCGCGAAGCCACGCGCGCACTTGATATGTCTGACGCGCAAGATCCATCGGTAAACCAGCAATACCCTAACACCGGAACTTCTGCAGTAGATGCAGACACTGCCAAACGCCAGCGTATGAAACCTGGCGAGCGCCGTACGCAAATTTTGCAAACGCTGGCGCAAATGCTCGAACAACCTGGCGCAGAACGGGTGACCACTGCATTGTTGGCTTCCAAACTAGGCGTGAGCAAGGCGGCTTTGTACCGCCACTTTGCTAGCAAAGCCCAAATGTTCGAAGGCTTGATCGACTTTATCGAACAAGCGGTTTTTACCCTGATCAACCAAATTGCTGACAAAGAAGGCGATGGTGCTCAAAAAGCGGCGCATATGGTGACCGTGCTCTTGCAGTTTGGCGAGAAAAACCCCGGCATGTGCCGCGTCATGGTGGGCGATGCCTTAGTATTCGAGAACGACCGCTTGCACCAACGCATGAACCAATTCTTTGACCGTATCGAATCGGCGTTGCGCCAAGTTTTGCGTTCTGCTGCTGAGGCTCGTCAGTCACCCACTCCAACAGTGGACGCCAATGCCCGCGCATCAGCGATGGTGGCCTTGGCCTTAGGAAATTTGCAACGCTTCGCCCGTTCAGGCTTTAAACGCTCGCCGCTGGAGCATTTGGATGTGGCTTTGAAATTACTGGTTGGGTAATTGATTAGCCGCTTAAGCCAGAGCAGCTTCCTAATGTATCAAACAGCCATCCCAAGTTTCCGCCCCGCTTCTTGAATTTCCTGCCAAGTGGCGTCGTCAACCACGATACCGTTTTTCATGCGATCCACGCGGGCTTGGCGCTCAGGTTCACCCGCAATCACTACGCCTTCGGAGTCAGGCGCATCTGGGCTTTCACGCAACCAATCGACAAAGGCCAAACTTTCTTCTGCAAAACTGGTTTGCGTGCCCAAGCGCTTAGGATCAATCACGATGGTCAACATGCAGTTGATCACCGCACGGCGACCATCGGCTTCTTTGTGCCATGTGCCGCCACCACTCAATGCGCCGCCAAGCAACTCACAAGCAACTGCCAAGCCAAAACCTTTGTGTTCGCCAAAGGTGCGCAATGCGCCCATCTTGCCGTTGCTTTGTGGCACTACCACCACGCCGGGTTTGTTGGTGGGATTGCCATGCTCATCGATCAACGTACCAGGTTCAACTTCGCGTCCTTCGTTGTGCGCTACACGCATCTTGCCTTGGGCTACACGACTGGTAGCAAAGTCGAGCACAAAAGGCTCGCTTGCATTCGCGCCATACCCGATAGGAATTCCGATACAACAAGGGTTGGTGCCAAAGCGACCATCGCCACCGCCAAATGGCGCGACTACAGGGCGTGATGCAACACTTACAAAATGCAAAGACACCCATCCTTTAGCAGCGGCCATCTCCGCGTAATGGCCGATACGTCCCAAATGGTGTGCGCTTGCGAGTGTCATGATGCAAGCGCCATGCTGGGCCACGCGCTCAAACGCTAACTCCATCGCTTGCACGCCAACGATTTGTCCAAAACCTTGTTGGCCATCCAATCCCAGCAACATGCCTGTATCGACTTTGATTGCAACGTTGCTATTGGGTTTCAAGTTGCCTTCCAAAATCGCATCGACATAACGTGGTGTCATGCCCACGCCGTGCGAGTCGTGCCCACTCAAATTGGCCATCACCAAATTGCTCGCCACTTGTTTGGCTTCTGCAGGCAGGCTGCCTGCTTTGACAAATATTGCGGTGATTTTGGATTCGAGCTCAGAGGCTGATATTTTTAGTGACATAGAAATGAATGGTTAGAAAAGATGAAAAGCGTAGAAGCAATAAGCAATAAGCAACAAGCAACAAGCAAGCTATCGTTTGATATGCAACTGAATAAACCTCCAAGCTACATCACAGCGCCAACTTGCCAAGGCACAAATTCGTTTTGACCATAGCCGTGTTGTTCGCTTTTACTAGGCTTGCCTGATGCGCAATCCAAGATATCTTGAAAAATCTTTTCGCCCATGGCTTGGACAGTCGATGTGCCATCCACAATCTCACCGCAGTTGATGTCCATATCGTCTTCTTGTTTCTTCCACAAGGCGGTGTTGGTGGAAAGTTTGAGTGAAGGCGACGGTGCACAACCATAGGCTGAGCCGCGTCCAGTCGTGAAGCAAATGATGTTGGCGCCGCCTGCCACTTGTCCTGTTGCACTCACGGGATCGTAGCCTGGGGTGTCCATATACACAAAGCCGTGGGCATCTACGCGCTCAGCATATTCATACACCGCTTGCAAATTGGTTGTGCCACCTTTGGCCACTGCACCTAAGGACTTTTCCAAAATCGTGGTGAGTCCACCGGCTTTGTTGCCAGGCGAGGGGTTGTTGTTCATCTCACCTTGGTTGATCTCGGTGTAATGCTCCCACCAGCGAATACGATGGACTAATTTTTCACCCACTTCGCGACGCACAGCGCGGCGAGTGAGCAAATGTTCCGCACCATAAATCTCTGGCGTCTCGCTCAAGATGGCAGTGCCGCCATGCGCGACCAGTATGTCTACGGCGGCACCCAATGCGGGATTGGCGCTGATGCCTGAATAACCGTCTGAGCCACCGCACTGCAAGCCGACAACGATGTGTTCTGCGCTACAAGGCACACGTTGTACTGCATTGGCAGCAGGCAACATCTGTTTCACAAATTCAATACCTTTGGCCACTGTTTTAGCCGTACCACCTGTATCTTGGATATTGAAGGTGTGCAAGGTGCTGCCTTCTTTTAATCCGCTATGCGCTAACCATGCATTGAGTTGATTGGCCTCGCAACCCAAACCCACCACAACAGCGCCTGCAAAGTTGGCGTGCGTCGCGTAGCCCGCCAAAGTGCGCTCCAAAATTTGCATGCCAGTGCCTTCGGTATCCATACCGCAACCCGTGCCATGCGTCAAAGCGACTACGCCATCCACATTTGGAAAATCAGCTAAGGCAGAGGGATTGGTGTGGCGCGAAAAATAGTCAGCAATCGCACGCGCTGCAGTCGCGGATCAATTCACGCTCGACAAAATTCCGATGTAATTGCGTGGTGCTACACGTCAATCGGCACGCACAATGCATTGAAAGGTGGTATGGCGCTTTTCAGGCTCTGGTTT
>SYDB01000105.1 GCA_005786815.1 Burkholderiales bacterium | reverse complement strand
GCGATGATCGCGATGTTGCGAATTTGTTTACTCATACTTCACTCTCCAAAATAGTCTGAATTTCTATGGGGCTTAACAAGCGCCCAGGTATTAGTTCTCCGGCTTTCACATGCGCAGTGCCTAGCAATGCGCGAGGAAATTCGCCGTAAACAGCGGTTTGTTCGCAATCGGGCCAATGGCCTCTGCGACGTAAACCACTTAAAAATCTGCCCGCATCTTCCTTGGCCAAGGTGACAGGCGTATGTCCATCCAACAGGGCGTCTACTGGCAATAAACGGTTAGCGCGCTCTGCTTCAGGCATATCTTCAAGGTCTTTTAATCCTATGCATTGGTCTGCTTGGAATGTCCCCGTAGCGGTGCGACGTAAAAAACTTAAATGGGCACCGCAACCCAAAGCATTGCCAATATCTTGCGCCAAGGTTCTGATGTAAGTGCCCTTGCTGCATCGCACGCGAATGCGCAATCGGCGCACGCCTGCTGCAGGCTCAATTTCTTCTAATGAGAGTTGGTGGATAGTGATATTGCGGGCCTCACGTTCAACCTCAATACCAGCGCGCGCATAGTCGTAGAGCGGTTTACCGTCTTTCTTCAATGCGCTATACATAGGCGGACTTTGCGCAATGGGTCCAGTGAAACGTTCTTGAACCGCTTGCAATTGTTCAGGTGAAAAATCTACGGGCTTGGTGGCAACCACTTCACCTTCAGTATCGCCCGTGGTGGTTTCAAAGCCTAGTGTGGCAATGGCTTCATACGATTTATCAGCGTCTAAATGCAATTGGCTAAATTTGGTGGCAGCGCCAAAACACAAAGGCAACACACCTGTGGCCAAAGGATCTAAGGTGCCGGTGTGGCCGGCTTTTTCAGCGCGTAACAACCACTTGGCTTTTTGCAAAGCGTCGTTGCTTGAGATGAAAAGGGGTTTATCTAACAACAACACCCCATGCACAGGGCGTCGCTGCACCCTGGTGCGCGGCGCGTTCATTGTCAGTCGTCCTTGGCGCGGGAAGAAACAGCCTTGGCGATCAAGGCGTTCATGTCCGACGCATGCTCAGGCGTGCGGTCGTAGATGAAATGCAAAGTAGGCACCGTATGGATATGCAAACGCTTGAATAAACCATTGCGTAAAAAACCTGCCGCTTGGTTTAAACCTTCTGCTGTTTCAACAGGGTCGCCATTGAGCACGCTGAAATGCACTTTGGCATGGGCGTAATCGGGGGTTACTTCAACACCTTGCAAAGTCACCATACCCACTCGCGGATCTTTTAACTCGCGCGCAATGAGTTCGGCCAGATCGCGTTGGATCTGGTCGGCTACTTGGTAACTGCGGTTAGGCGTAGAACTTGGTTTACGGGCCATGGCACTCGCGTTTTACAACGAACGGGCAACCTCTTTGATTTCAAAAAACTCCAACACATCGCCTTCGACGATGTCGTTGTAATTTTTGATGGTCAAGCCGCACTCAAAGTTCTCTTTGACTTCTTTGGCATCGTCTTTGAAACGCTTCAAGCTGTCGAGCTCGCCAGTGAAGATGACCACGTTGTTGCGCAACAAGCGTAACTTCGCGGTGCGTCGCACCAAGCCAGAGGTGACCATACAACCCGCGATCGCACCAATCTTGCTGACGCGCAGTACTTGGCGAATTTCAGCTGTACCGATGACTTCTTCTTTCTTGTCTGGCGTCAACATGCCAGACATCGCAGCCTTGAGTTCGTCTACTGCGTCATAGATGATGTTGTAGTAACGGATCTCGACGTCGTTAGACTCTGCCAACTTGCGGGCACCTGCATCGGCGCGGGTGTTGAATCCAATCACTACGGCTTTAGAAGCAATCGCCAAATTCACATCGCTCTCACTGATGCCACCCACAGCGGCATAGACCAGTTGTATCTTGACCTCGTCGGTTGACAACTTGAGTAAGGACGCAGCCAAAGCTTCTTGTGAACCCTGCACATCGGCTTTGACAATGATCGGCAGCATCTTGACGTCACCAGAGGTCATGTCAGAGAACATGTTCTCGAGTTTCGATGCTTGTTGCTTGGCCAACTTGGTATTGCGAACTTTGCCAGCGCGATAGGTTGCAATTTCACGGGCACGGCGTTCATCGGTCATGACCATGAAGTCATCACCTGCTTGCGGAACTTCGGTCAAACCTTGGATTTCCACCGGAATAGAAGGACCAGCCGCTTTGATGGCTTTACCGTTTTCATCCAACATCGCACGTACGCGACCAAATGTTTGGCCAGCCAACACCACATCACCCACATTCAAAGTGCCAGACTGCACCAAGACAGTAGCCACAGGACCGCGACCTTTGTCCAAACGTGCTTCGATTACCAAACCTTTTGCCATCGCGTCGACAGGCGCTTTGAGTTCCAACACTTCGGCTTGCAGCAACACTTGCTCGAGTAACGCGTCGATGCCCTCACCTGTTTTGGCAGAGACCAACACAAACGGTGAATCGCCACCGAATTCTTCGGGAACCACTTCTTCGCTGACCAATTCGCCTTTGACGCGCTCCGGATTCGCACCGGGTTTGTCAATCTTGTTGACAGCCACCACGATAGGCACTCCCGCCGCTTTCGCATGCTTGATGGCCTCTTTGGTTTGTGGCATCACGCCGTCGTCGGCTGCCACCACCAAGATAACGATGTCTGTTGCTTGAGCACCGCGGGCACGCATGGCGGTAAACGCTTCGTGGCCTGGCGTGTCTAAGAAAGAGATCATGCCGCGGGGCGTTTCAACGTGGTAAGCACCAATATGTTGTGTGATACCACCAGCTTCGCCGGAAGCCACTTTGGCGCGACGAATGAAGTCGAGCAAAGATGTTTTACCGTGGTCGACGTGGCCCATGACCGTGACAACAGGCGCACGGGTAATGGCGTCTGCATGGTGAACCAATGCTTCTTCTTCGGTGAAGGCCTCAGGGTCATCCAAGGCAGCGATGATCGCTTTGTGACCCATTTCTTCTACCAAGATCATTGCAGTGTCTTGGTCAAGTGGTTGGTTGATCGTGGCCATTTGGCCAAGTTTCATTAACTGCTTGATAACCTCAGACGCTTTTACCGCCATTTTGTGCGCGAGTTCAGCCACCGTGATGGTTTCAGGCACGTGCACTTCAATCACACGTGCCTCGGCTGGAGCGCTCGACTCATGCGTGTCCTCTCTACCGGCTCTCTCACGACGGCCGCGAGGACCGCTGCGCCAGCTGTTGCGGCCTACGCCACCGCTGGAGTCGCCTCGTGTTTTGATTTCTTTCTTCTTGGCTTGTTCGTCTGCCCAACTTGAAGAAAGTTTTGCACTCTTGATTTCTTTGTTGCCGGGAGCCGCAGCTGTACCAGCAGAAGAGCGCTCTTTGGCGCCAGGGCTGCCAGCAGGCTTATGCAGAGTGCCCTTGATGGGTTTGGCTTCAACAGGCGGTGGCACTACTTTTTTGGGCGCAACCTTTTGCGGCGAACTCATCATGTCGCGAATCGCTTCGGCTTCCGCCAATGCAGTGCGACGACGGGTATCTAAATCTTTGGCTTTGGCCGTGTCTTCTTCGTCTCTGATCTTGGCGGCGAGTTTGGCTTTGCTAACAACTTCTTCGTCCGCTATTGCCTTGGCGTCAATAGCTTCATCTTCAGCAGACTGAGCGCCTTTGGTAGCTGACTTCTTTGTTTTAATAACTTCAGCTTCAGTTTGTGCGCTAGCTTCTTTGGCTTCGCGGGCGCGGCGTTTTTCAGCTAGCTCTTCTTCCTGACGACGGATGAGCTCTGCTTGACGACGCGCTGCTTCTTCGCGACGCGCAAGTTCAGCATGGTCGATGACAGGCTGAACTACAGCAGATGGTGCTTGGGGTTCCTCGGCAACAGGGCTTTCTGTCTCCGTCTCATCACGTTTGACGAATGTGCGCTTTTTACGCACTTCCACCTGAATGGTTCTGGCTTTTCCCGTCGCGTCAGCTTGCTTGATCTCGGTGGTCGATTTTTTGACCAAGGATATTTTTTTACGTTCGGTCGAAGCGGTGCCGTGGCTATTTTGTAAATGCGTCAAAAGCTTTTGTTTGTCTTTCTCGGTCAGTGAGTCACTTTCCGATGATGTGTTCACCCCAGCAGCATTGAGTTGCTCGATCAGGGTTTTAGTGGGTTTTTTAAGTTCTTTTGCAAACTCGGCGACTGTCGTAATGGACATATGGTGTATTCCTTCCCATGACCGTTACTCTTGACCCGCGAACCAATGCTCGCGTGCCTTCAAGATCAGGGTTTTGGCTTCTTCTTCGCTTTGGCCTGTTATGGCTGTGAGCTCGTCTACGGCCAAATCGGCCAAATCGTCACGGGTATGCACACCGTTCTCTGCCAGTTTGGGCAAGAGCTCAACATCCAATCCTTCAAGGTCACGCAAATCTTGCGACACCTCTACGACACTTTCTTCGCGAGCGATTTCCATCGTTAACAAAGCGTCTTTCGCGCGGGTGCGCAACTCGTTGACCGTGTCTTCGTCGAAGCTTTCGATCTCGAGCATTTCTTGTAGGGGTACGTAGGCGACTTCTTCCAAATTGGTGAAGCCTTCCTCGATCAGGATGTCAGCCACTTCTTGGTCAACGTCGAGCTTGTCCATGAACAAGGCACGGATCGAATGTGATTCGTCAGCTTGTTTTTGGGCAGATTCAGCGGCGTCCATGATGTTGATTTTCCAACCGGTGAGGTCAGAGGCCAAACGCACGTTTTGACCACCACGGCCGATCGCGATAGCTAGGTTTTCTTCATCCACCACAACGTCCATGGCGTGTTTTTCCTCGTCCACAACGATGGAGCTGACATTCGCTGGAGCCAAAGCGCCGATCACGAACTGGGCAGG
>SYDB01000104.1 GCA_005786815.1 Burkholderiales bacterium | reverse complement strand
GCAAAAGCTGCGATCAAGCCAATGCCTAAGATAAATCCGAAGTCACCGACGCGGTTGACCAAGAAAGCTTTCATATTGGCAAAGATGGCTGTAGGCTTGTTGAACCAAAAACCAATCAGCAGATAAGACACCAAGCCCACAGCTTCCCATCCAAAGAAGAGTTGCAGCATGTTGTTGCTCATCACCAGCATCAACATGGAGAAAGTGAACAACGAGATGTAAGAAAAGAAACGGTTGTAGCCTTCGTCTTCTTCCATATAGCCAATGGTGTAGATGTGCACCATGAGCGACACAAATGTCACTACGCACATCATCATCGCGGTGAGCCCGTCGACAAGGAATCCAATTTCCATCTTCAATCCACCGACCACCATCCAGGTGTAGAGGGTTTCATTGAAGCGGGCTCCATCTACCGCCACACTCCAAAGAGTTTGGGCAGACAAAATAAATGCCACCAAAACACCCAAGATCGTGAGGCTGTGCGTGATGCGACGACCCAACCAGTTACCACCAAAGTGGGTGCCAAAAACACCAGCCAAGACGGAGCCCACCAAGGGCGCTAGAGGTACAGCTAATAAATTAGTAGTTTGAAGGGTTTGCGACATAAATTAACCCTTGAGCGTATTGAGTTCGTCCACATTAATGCTCGACTTATTTCTAAACAACTGCACCAAAATAGCCAAACCAATAGCAGACTCAGCGGCTGCGACTGTGAGAATAAAGAAAACAAAAATCTGTCCGTGCAAATCGCCTAAGTAGTGCGAGAAGGCCACGAAATTCATATTCACCGCAAGCAACATTAACTCGATAGCCATCAACAGCACGATCAGGTTTTTACGGTTCAAAAAGATACCGATCACAGAGAGTGCAAACAAAATTGCACCTACGGTCAGGTAGTGTCCTAATGTGATGCTCATGCTGATTTCTCCGGCTCAGTGGCTGGTGGAAGGTCTGGCTTTACAGGCGCCATCTTGACCAACGACACCCTATCGCTGGCCTTCACACGCACTTGGTCTGCAGGGTTTTGGGCTTTGGTGTCTTTACGTTCGCGCAATGTCAAGGCAATGGCGGCGATCAAGGCCACCAACAAAATGAGCGCAGCGACTTGCACGGGATAGAGGTACTCGGTGTAGAGCAAAACACCCAAAGCTTTGGTGTTAGAGACCTCGGTCACCACCATATGTCCCACAGCAGCAGGTGACGCGGCATCCACTGCAAGCGGCGTGACCATCGCGGGCAATTGGGGGGTATGCGGCACGGACACTCTGAAACCACCTAGCAACACGGCGGCCAATTCCAAAGCAATCACAGCACCCATCATGGCAGCAAGTGGAAAGTGTTTCCAAAAACCCACGCGTATGCTGTCGATATTGATATCCAACATCATGACAACGAAGAGGAACAACACCATCACCGCACCAACGTAGACCAAGACCAAAGCAATCGACAAAAACTCAGCCTCTAGCAACATCCACAAGCCAGACGCTTGAAAGAAAGCCAATACAAGAAAGAGCGCTGCATGCACAGGGTTACGCGCGGTGATGACGCGAAAAGCAGCAAACAGCAAGACTGCTGAGAACGCATAAAAAAGGGCCGATTGAGCATCCATCATCAAATCTTTCAGCGGTATTTGGCGTCAGCCGCTTTACTGGCGGCGATTTCTGGTTCGTAGCGGTCACCCACTGCCAGCAACATCTCTTTGGTGAAATACAAGTCACCGCGTTTCTCGCCGTGGTATTCAAAAATATGCGTCTCAACAATCGAATCCACTGGACAGCTTTCTTCGCAAAAACCGCAGAAGATGCATTTGGTCAGATCGATGTCATAGCGAGTAGTACGACGCGAGCCATCGGCGCGTTGGTCGGATTCAATCGTGATGGCCATTGCAGGGCAAACGGCTTCGCACAATTTACAAGCGATGCAACGCTCTTCACCGTTTTCATAGCGGCGCAAAGCGTGTAAGCCACGAAAGCGAGGTGATTGGGGCGTTTTTTCTTCAGGGAATTGCACCGTGATACTGCGCGAGAACATGTACTTGCCCGTTAAGGCCATGCCTTTGAAGAGTTCAAGCAACAAAAAACTCGACAAAAAGTCGCGCAAAGAAAAAGCAGAGGGGCGGGTGATAGCAGTCATGATGGGTACGGCCTCAGTTCCAAATATTCCAAGGTGTTTGAATCCAAACACCAACTACCAGCAACCAGACTAAGGTGATGGGGATAAAAATCTTCCAACCCAAACGCATGATTTGGTCGTAGCGGTAACGCGGGAAAGTCGCGCGCACCCACAAAAACATGGTGACCACTACAAAAGTTTTGATGCCAAGCCATATCCAGCCTGGCACCATATTGAATAACGCATGATCGATAGGCGACAACCAGCCACCCAAGAACATGATGACCGTCAACATCGATACCAAAATCATGTTGGCGTATTCAGCCAAGAAGAACATGGCGAATGCCATGCCAGAGTATTCGATCATGTGGCCAGCAACAATTTCAGATTCGCCTTCAACCACGTCAAACGGATGGCGATTGGTTTCTGCCAAACCAGAGATGAAGTACACCAAGAAGATAGGCAACAAAGGCAACCAGTTCCAAGACAAGAAATTCAGACCTTGATCTGCCATCATGCCGCTGGCTTGCCCCATGACGATATCGCTCATATTGAGGCTGTTAGAGACCATCAACACAACCACAAAGCAAAAGCCCATGGCAATTTCATAGCTCACCATTTGCGCCGATGCACGCATCGCACCTAAGAAGGCGTATTTGGAGTTAGACGCCCAGCCCGCGATGATCACGCCATAAACCTCTAATGAAGTAATCGCCATCAAAAACAAAAGGCCAGCATTGACATTGGCCAAAGCCACATCAGGACCAAATGGCACCACCGCCCAAGCTGCCAGCGCAGGCATGATGGTCATGATGGGCCCTAATAAAAACAACCCCGTAGTCGCTTGCGTCGGGATGATGATTTCTTTGGTCATCAACTTCAAAGCATCCGCAATCGGTTGCAACAAACCACCTGGGCCAGTGCGGTTAGGGCCTTTGCGAATTTGCGTATAACCAATGGCTTTGCGTTCCCACAAAGTCAGATAAGCCACGCAACCCAAGAGTGGCAACAAAACCGCCAGAATTTTCATCAGCGTCCAAAGCACGGGCCATGCGTAGTGGACCCAAAAGAAATGGGAACTCATCTGCAAACCAGAGTTATAAATCAGGTCAACCATTAAGCGGCACTCCCCGCTTTGGCATCGGCCGTCATTTGCAAAGAAAGCGCACGACGCACCAAGCTGTCGAGTTGATAGATGGAGGCAACTTCAGGCTTCTCAGTTGCGGGCGTGAGATCGATAGCAACATCGCAGGCATTCGACAACCGTGATGTGATATCGGCAGGAATGGCTTTGGCACGCACTTCTTCGATCGTCTCCAACTCAAATCCAGGTACTTTGAGCATAGAACCCAACACGCGCAACACTTTCCATGCAGGACGGGTTTCACCCAAAGGCTTGACAACACCGTGGAAGCTTTGTGCGCGACCTTCGGTGTTGATAAACGTTCCAGCAGTCTCAGTGAATGGCGCGATCGGCAACAGCACATCGCTGAATGCGATATTGGTTTTGAACGCAGAAAGTGTCACCACCATCTCTGCTTTTTCTAGGGCTTGCACTGCAGCCGCGCCATGCGCCATGTCGGCATGGGGTTCGGTATGCAAGAGCAATGCAGCCTTTAAACCACCACGCGCCATTTGCGCCGCGTTTTTTCCGCCGTGCGATGGGACGGCGCCCACTACTTGTACGCCTACCGTATTAGCAGCTTCGCCCAGATAGCCCACAGTTGCGCCAGTTTGTGCGCCGATCCAGTTGGCCAATGCCAACAAGCTAGATGCTTTGGCATGGTGTGCTGCCGCATTGCCTAACAAAATGGCTTTGCGATCACCGCTGTGCAAAGATTTTGCAATCGCTTGTGCTTGAGGGTTGTTTGCGTTACCTGCTACGGGTGCAGTGGCACCAGTGAGTTGCGCAACAGCAGCGGCCACATCGGCCAAGGCTTGCACCCAATTGGCAGAGTCAGAGACCATCTGCGTAGCAAGAGGCATCGCCCAATCAAAAGCGACTTCGTTGATCGCATGTAACTTAGCACCATGGCGCACTGCATGGCGCAAACGCAAAGCCAACAAAGGTTGGTCTTTGCGCACATTGGATCCAATGACCAAGGCGCGCTGCAGATTGCCCAAAGAGGCAATCGAAGTTCCCAACCAACGCGCAGTGTTGTTGTGGTGGAAGTCTGATGCACGCAAACGTGCGTCAATGTTTTGGCTGCCTAAGCCGCGCATCAAAGCAGCGGCTAAATACAACTCTTCTGTGGTGCTGTGGGGGCTTGCTAATGTGCCGATGAATTCAGCACCGTATTGCGATTTCACACCTTGCAAGCCATTGGCCACATATTCCAGCGCAGTTTGCCAATCCACGGTTTTCCACTCGCCGCCCTGTTTGAGCATAGGGGCCGTGAGACGGTCTTGGCTATCAAGTGCTTCGTAGCTAAAGCGGTCACGGTCTGAAATCCAGCACTCGTTGACCTCTTCGTTTTCTAGTGGCACGACACGCAAGACTTTGTTGTTTTTAACTTGCACCACCAGGTTGGCACCGGTTGCATCGTGGGGACTGATCGATTTGCGACGGCCTAGCTCCCATGTACGCGCGCTATAGCGGAATGGTTTGCTGGTCAATGCGCCTACCGGGCAGATGTCAATCATGTTGCCGGATAGTTCTGAATCGACTGACTGGCCCACAAATGTTTCTATCTCTGCATGTTCACCGCGATGGGACATACCGAGTTCCATGATGCCGGCGACTTCTTGTCCAAAGCGCACGCAGCGTGTGCAATGGATACAACGGCTCATTTCTTCCATGCTGATGAGGGGGCCCGCATCTTTGTGGAACACT
>SYDB01000103.1 GCA_005786815.1 Burkholderiales bacterium | reverse complement strand
TTAACACCAGAGGCACATAAGCAATGGGTGGCTGGCGACTACACCGCGTCTTTGCAAACCCTGTCTGCCTTGCGCACACCGGTAGATGCTTTCTTCGACGATGTGATGGTCAATGCCGAAGACCTCGCGCTGCGTCACAACCGCCAGCGCTTACTCAAGCAGTTGCATGTGGCGATGAACCAAGTGGCCGATTTGGCGTGCTTGGCAGTTTGAGGCACCACACATGATCACCAAACTCGTCATCCTCGACCGCGACGGCACTATCAACCACGACAGCGACGAGTACGTTAAAACGGCACAAGAGTGGACACCCATGCCAGGTGCGCTCGAAGCGATTGCGCGTCTGAACCACGCTGGTTGGCATGTGGTGGTCGCGTCTAACCAATCGGGCTTAGGCCGCGGCTTATTTGATGTCGCCGCACTCAATGCCATGCACGCCAAGATGCACAAAATGCTGGGCGCTGTGGGCGGGCGTGTGGACGCGGTGTTTTTCTGCCCACATAGCCCCGATGAGAACTGCAGCTGCCGTAAACCGGCTTCGGGCCTATTCGAGCAAATCGGCGAGCGTTACGGCATGGATCTCAAGGGCGTGCCCGCTGTGGGCGACCATTTGCGCGATTTACAAGCCGCCATCGCTGTGGGTTGCGAGCCGCACTTGGTGATGACGGGCAAGGGTGCGCAATACAAAGGCCAAAGTAATTTACCAAAAGATTTCCCTGCCAATACGCAGGCGCATTTAGACCTCTCTGCATTCGTAGATTGGCTACTTCTCAAAACCCAAGCGGCAGCTAAATCCAGCGCCAAAGCTACGCAAACTTCGCACAGCGCTGGTAGCTCCGCATGATCGCTTTTTTGCGTTCGGTGCTCCACATGGTTGTGATGGCCGTCAGCATTGTTCCTTGTGCGCTGTTGATTGTGTTGAGCGCGGCGATGGGTGTTGGCGCTGCGGCGCGGTACAAGGTTGCGCAGTTTTGGTTGTGGTTAAGCATCCAAGCTGCGCGTCTCTTATTAGGTATCGAATACCGAACCCAAGGATTTGAGAATCTACCCGTGGGTCAAACCAGTCCTGCGATTTTGTTGGTTAAACACCAATCGACCTACGAGACTTTCTTGATGCCAGCCATCATGCCCCACCCTTTGGCTTATGTGTTCAAGCGTGAATTGCTCTACGTGCCATTTTTTGGCTGGGCTATTGGCTTGCTCGACATGGTGCACATCGACAGATCGCAACGCGCCAAAGCCTTTGCCAAAGTCGTTGAGCAAGGCAAAGCCTTGTTAGAAAAAGGCGTGTGGGTCATCATGTTTCCTGAAGGCACCCGCATTCCGCGTGGAGAACGTGGCGTTTACAAAAGTGGCGGGGCAAGGCTTGCGATTGCGACAGGCGCACCCGTCATTCCGATTGCGGTGACATCCGCAACGTGCTGGCCACGCAAAGCCTTCATCAAATACCCGGGCGTGGTGGAAGTGTCTATCGGAGCTCCCATTCCTAGCATTGGGCGCGAGGCGGACGAACTTACCAAGCAAGTCGAGCAGTGGATTGAATCGGAAATGCATAGGCTTGATCCAGAGGCCTATGCCGAACCCGTCTTAACAAGCGCCTGAGGTTTGACACATGGGTCAGTTCATTCAACGTGTGCTGGACCTCTTCGAAGTGGCCCCATCGACTGTTGCAGCGCAATTTGCGCATCCACGCGCGAGTCGGCGCATCGCTCTAGCCACGTGCGATGTGGCCTATGCCTTTCGCCGTGCCAAGCGGCGCACCATTGGCATGGTCATTGGCCCTGATGGGCTAGAGGTCAGCGCGCCACGGTGGGTGACGGTCGGCGAGATTGAATCCACCTTGCACGAGAAGGCTGATTGGATTGTGCGCAAGCTGGTTGAAATGCAAGAGCACCAGCGCCGCTTGGGAGAAGCCCGCATCCAATGGCGCGATGGCGTGGTGTTGCGCTACCTTGGTGCATCATTGAAAGTAGTGCTCGACTCCTCGGCAGCGCTTAAGAAAAATAGCGCGCAACTTGAAACTTTGGGTGACGAAAGCGCAGCAAGTTTTGTCTTACGCATAGGCCTCCCCATAACCGCGAGCCCCGAGCAAATCCGTGACGCAACCCAAGCATGGTTGATGCGCCGCGCTAAAGAGCTATTCGCTGAACGCCTGGATTACTTTGCGCCACGCTTAGGCGTGGCTTGGAAGCGCTTGTCGCTGAGCAGCGCGTCCACGCGTTGGGGCACGGCTTCGGCAGACGGGGCGATCCGCCTAAATTGGAGGTTGATCCACCACAAGTTGGACGTGATCGACTACGTCGTCGCCCACGAACTCAGCCACTTGAAGGTGATGGATCACAGCCCGCAGTTCTGGGACACGGTCAAAAGCGTGATGCCTGACTATCCGGAGCGGCGGCGCGTTTTGCGGGATGAGCCATTGGCGCCGTGGGGCTAATTTCACACTTCGAGGGATTTACCGTCATAATTGACGTTTACGTAAACGTAAACTAAAAACGTCCAGCACTTATGGCCACCCTTTACTCCATCAGCGACCTAGCGCGCGAGTTCGACCTCACCACCCGCGCCATCCGCTTTTATGAAGACATGGGGCTTTTGCAGCCCGAGCGCTCGGGGCCCGCGGGTCGAAACCGTGTGTATTCCGGCAGAGACCGCACCCGACTCAAACTCACCTTGCGCGCCAAACGTTTGGGCCTGTCTTTGACCGAGGCCAAAGACCTGATCGATATGTACGACAGCCCACGCGACACGGGGCCGCAACTCGAAAAATTCTTGGTCGTCTTGGCTGACCACAAGTGCCAACTCGAAGCCCAAATGGCCGAACTGCAAGCCAACTTGGAAGAAGTCAAATCCCACGAAAAAGAGGCGCGCTCACTGCTAAGCAAGCAGGGCGGCAAGACCAAAGGAGCCAAACCATGAACAATTTGCCAGGACTCAATTTCCAACTCGGCGAAGACATCGACGCCCTACGCGATGCGGTACGCGAGTTCGCGCAAACCGAGATCGCACCCCGCGCGGCCGAGATTGATCGCAACGACCAATTCCCGATGGACCTCTGGCGCAAGATGGGCGACTTAGGCGTACTGGGCATCACAGTGGGTGAGGAATTTGGTGGCGCCAATATGGGTTACCTAGCCCATATGGTGGCGATGGAAGAAATCTCACGCGCATCCGCCAGCGTCGGCTTGAGCTATGGCGCACACAGCAATTTGTGTGTGAACCAAATCAAACGCAATGGCACTGACGCGCAACGTCAAAAATATTTGCCCAAACTCATTAGCGGCGAAAATGTGGGCGCCTTGGCGATGTCTGAACCCAATGCCGGCAGCGACGTCATCAGCATGCAACTCAAAGCCGAAGACAAAGGCGGCTACTACGTCCTTAACGGCAGCAAGATGTGGATCACTAATGGTCCAGATGCCGATACCTTGGTGGTGTACGCCAAAACCGAACCCGAACTCGGTGCCCGTGGCGTCACGGCTTTCTTGATTGAAAAAGGCATGCAGGGTTTCAGCGTCGCACAAAAACTCGACAAGATGGGCATGCGTGGCAGCCACACAGGCGAATTGGTATTCCACAATGTTGAAGTGCCTCAAGACCATATCTTGGGTGGTTTGAACAACGGTGCCAAAGTGTTGATGAGCGGCCTCGACTACGAACGTGCGGTGTTGAGCGGCGGACCTTTGGGCATCATGCAGTCGGTGATGGATAACGTCATTCCTTATATCCATGACCGCAAACAGTTTGGTCAAAGCATTGGTGAGTTCCAGCTCATCCAAGGCAAAGTGGCGGATATGTATACCGTGCTGCAAGCAGGACGCTCGTTTGCCTATACCGTTGCCAAAAACCTCGATATGTTGGGTGCGGAGCATGTGCGCCAGGTGCGCAAAGACTGCGCCAGTGTGATTTTGTGGACCGCTGAAAAAGCCACGTGGATGGCGGGCGAAGGCGTGCAAATTTTTGGCGGTAATGGGTATATCAACGAGTACCCGCTCGGACGTTTGTGGCGCGATGCCAAGC
>SYDB01000102.1 GCA_005786815.1 Burkholderiales bacterium | reverse complement strand
TGGTGAAGGTTTAAGCCTTTTTACAAAAAGATCAATGTAGGAATTTGGACTTCGCTGTTTCTGTCACAGGGATCAATTCCACGCCGTCTTTGGCGTTGTGTTTGCTGTCTTGGATATTTCGCAAATAAAGTTGAATAAATTCAGTCACGCACGGCATCAAATCTTGATCAACATAACGGGTCATTTGGATGATGCGGTGAAAGTCACCAAAGCCAAGTGCTCTGTGTGTTGTTCCAGGATTGACCCATGATTGGCAACTTAGGCTTGGCAAGAAAGAAATACCGAGTCCTGCGGCCACCATGCCAATGAGGGTGGATTGCTGATCCACTTCAATCATTGGCAGAGGGCTTTTAATTTTTAGCAACAAGGGGTCTACCATTTCACGAATGGCGCCTTGTCGCAACACGATCAATTGCCGGTCTTGCAGATCCTTCAACTCAATTTCTTTCTTCTTTGCCAGTGGATCTGACTTGAGTCCAATCCAGCGCAGCGGATCTTTCAATATGGGCAGGTACTTCAGATCCGTGTCTTTGCTGGTTTTTGAAATGAATGCAAAGTCACCTTCGCCTGCATCGAGCATATGGCGCAATTGAAGATCCGTGTTGTCATGAACTTCAATCGCTACATCAGGATAAATGGCTCGGTATTTCTTGACGATTTCAGGTAATTGAAAATGCGCAATGGAGGGAATGGCCAAGATCGAAATCCTGCCTTGGGTTGAGTTAGACCAAAGTGCGATTTTCTTCATCAGCCTTTTGTTGGTGTCCAAAACACGTTGTGCGTCTTTGTAAAAGACTTCCCCTGCAGGCGTTAGTTTGAGTGAACGGGTGGTTCTGGTGATGAGTTTGACGCCTGCGATACCTTCGAGATTAGCAATTGCTTGGCTCAGTGCGGGTTGTCCCATGTGCAGTTGAACGGCCGCTTTGGCCATGGATCCGTTGTCGATAGCCGATATAAAGGCGTCTAGATGCTTAGGATTAAAGTAATTCACTTTTATCGAATAAAGAGATTGCTTAAATTGATTTGAAGCATATATCAAACCACCCTAGTATGCAAGTTCAATCCATTCATCATGGCAATCTTGTATGAAAACAGTTTTCGTTTTATTTGATTCACTCAACCGCAAAGCATTGAGCTGCTATGGCGGTGAAGATATAGAAACGCCAAACTTTCAACGCTTGGCTAATCGCTCGGTGGTATTTGATAACCATTACGTGGGTAGCTTGCCGTGTATGCCAGCAAGAAGAGATTTGCACACGGGCCGCTTGAATTTTCTGCATAGAGGATGGGGGCCACTAGAGCCGTTTGACCATTCATTTGCAGCCTTGCTGCATAAAGAAAAAAAAGTCTATAGCCATTTGATTTCAGACCATTTCCATTACTGGGGAGATGGTGGCGCAACTTATCACAACCGCTATGACACTTACGATTTCATTCGTGGCCAAGAGGGCGATCCTTGGAAGGCGATGGTGGATCCGCCATGGAAACGATTCAAAGAGATGTATCACTCGGTTCAATATTCTGAACAACGACGCAACAAACTCTCGCGCAACATCATTAACCGTGAGCACATCAAGCAATATGAAGATTTTCCATCTGTGCGCTGCTTTGATGCCGGGTTGGAATTTTTGAATACCAACCAAAAAGCAGACAACTGGTTGCTACATTTAGAGACTTTTGATCCGCATGAGCCTTTTCACGCACCAGAGGAATTTCGTAAAAAATTCACGACGAACTACAAAGGTCCGACATTGGATTGGCCGCCTTACGCGCGGGTAACCGAAACCTTTGACGAATGTGAAGAGTTGCGCGCCAATTACGCCGCCATCATTGCTTTGTGCGACCATGAATTAGGCAGGCTGTTAGACCACTTTGACGCACATGATCTATGGAAAGATACGGCGTTGGTAGTTACCACTGATCACGGATTTTTATTAGGTGAGCACGATTGGTGGGCCAAAAATATCATGCCGTGTTACAACGAAGTGGCGCATATTCCGTTGTTTATCCATCACCCAGATTTCGCCAGCCAAGCGGGGTCCCGTCGTCAACTCCTCACGCAAACCATGGACATCATGCCGACTTTGATGGACATATTTGGCGCTAAGTCGCCAGCCGAGGTGACAGCTAGTTCATTACTGCCTGCGCTGAGTGATGCAAGCTTAAAGAACCGTGACGCCTGTATCTACGGTGTATTTGGTAGCGCAGTCAATGTGACCGATGGACAGTACACCTGCTTTATTTATCCCCCTGATATTCATGGAGGCGACCTCAACCAATATACCTTGATGCCGCTGCATATGAAAGAATTTTTCAGTATTGAAGAATTGCAAGAGGCGAAGCTAATTCAATCCATGCCTTTTTCTAGAAGCGCGCCAGTTTTACAAATTCCGGCAACGCCTAAATCGCCTTTTTATAGCCACCAAGGTCCCGCGACTCTGAAGGATACTGAATCGGCTTTGTTTGATTTACATACAGACCCTTTGCAAAACCAGCCTTTGCATGATGCGGCCCTGGAAGAACGCATGCGTCGAATGGCGGTTGCACAAATGAAAGTTCAGCATGCACCAGTTGAATATTTTCGGCGATTAGATTTACCTTATTAAATTCACAAACACTCCACCAACTCTACCGAGGCAATCATGAAAACTTTTCTTCTTCTATTTTTCGCAATCATCCAGTCCACCCTGGTCTGGGCACAGTCAGACTTTCCCAACAAACCTGTCACGATAGTGGTGGCGACACCAGCCGGCGGTGCTACGGATAAAACTGTGCGCTTACTCGTTAAACAATTGCAAACCAAATGGAAAAATGGGGTGATTGTTGAAAACCGTATTGGTGCGTCTGGCAATATTGCTTCAGCCTATGTAGCCAAAGCGAACCCAGATGGTTACACTTTGTTGGTGTCTGCAGGGCCGTTCTCTATTAACCCCAGTCTTTTTAAAACCTTGCCGTTTGATACCAAAAAAGACTTTGTCCCTATCAGTCAAATATCAAGTTTTGCCAGCGTACTGCTGGTGCATGAGTCATTTCCAAGTAAAACACTGAATGACTTTGTAACTGTCGCTAAGAATCCTAAAGAACCGCTTGCTTATGCCTCTGCTGGAAGTGGTACTGCGCAACACCTAGGGATGGAGCTATTGAAAAGCAAGCTCAAGCTTAATTTGAACCATATCCCCTACAAAGGAGGCGCACCTGCTATGAACGACTTATTGGCCGGGCATGTCAAAGTGATGCTGGCGGGTATGGGTGACGCAAGTCCGCATCTCAATACGGGTCGTGTATTTCCATTAGTAACCACGGGTAAAGCACGCTCACCTTTGCTGCCCACTATTCCAACGCTTCAAGAATTGGGTATTTTGGATTTTGATGCGTCAGGCTGGTGTGGATTGCATGCGCCTGCTGGAACACCTGCGGACATCATCCAAAGAATCAACCAAGATGTGATGGCCGCCCTAGCTGATCCTGCGGTACGCCAAGGTATGGCAGCGATGGACGTTGAACCGCGTCCAACATCCGTGGTCGAGTTCCGCACATTTATGGACAGCCAGTTTGCCAAATGGAAAGAAGCCGTCGAACTGTCTGGTGCCAAGGCCGACTGAGTTGCAGAGCTTATGCTGCGCTTGCAAGTAGATCCTTGCGTTCGAATACAAGCGGGGGCATACGAAGCAATTATTTCTCCGAGTGCTGGAGCTCGCCTATTAAAACTGACATATAGCGCGAACAACCAGCACATTGACTGTGTTGTTCCCTTTGAACAGATTACATCCATAGACGCGCACCAATGGCCCAAGGCCGGGGCGTTTGTGATGCTGCCTTTTACAAATCGATTGGATCCTGCTGCATTTGAATGGCAAGGTCGCAAAATTACCCTTCATAACGGCTCAAATACAGGGCAGGGCTTGCATGGCTTTGGCCACAGGCGTGATTGGGCAGTTAGTGAAACGTCGGACTCGCATATTGCTTTGGAATTGGCTCATGTTGCAGCTAGTGCGGAATGGCCTTGGACTTTTAACGCTAGGCTGACTTACAAACTTAGTGCATTAGGTTTGTCTGTTGCATTGTCTGTTTGCAATACAGACGCGACACCTATGCCAGTGAGCTTGGGGTGGCACCCATTTATTCCGTTTTCAAATTCTGAGACTGCAGAAAATAACTTGTTGCGTTTTACCGCATCCCACATGCACGATATTGGTTTGGATGGTTTGGGACGTGCGCTTCTGTCTGAAGACATTGCAGCCAATCAGATATTTGTATTCGATGGAAAAACTGCAAGCATTACAGCATTTGAGAACTTTGGTGGCGAGGTAGAGGTAATTCTTGGAAAAAATCTATGCCTAAAGTTGGTGAGCCAGCATGCGCCACATTTGCTGGTGCATCGTCCCAAAGAGTTGCCCTTTGTATGTATTGAACCTGTGGGATCTTTGCCAGGCTCTTTGAAGAATTACACCAAAGCGCAAAGCGATCGTGAGCTATGCCTTAACCCTGGGGAATGGAGGCATTTGTTGTGCAGTTTGGGCTTAGAAGCGATCGTATGAGCGCCTTAAAAAGATGACCGCTCTCGGCGATAGATAGGAGTCCATGCGCGCCCAAAATATGCGGGCTGGTGTCGAGAGCGGTCGAAACCCTACAACCTTGTACCCTTATATTCGACGCGTGGTGGAGACTCTTTAATAAGAGTTGAGAGAATCTAAGGACTTGTTAATAAGCTATAACTGAAGAAAAGCTTCATTTTGATGAATTATTTTTGTGACTGCTAATCCAACGCTGCGTGTCCTTGGCCTGATCCCGCCGATGACGCAACTCAACACGCCATACCCATCCACCGCATATTTGACGGGTTTTATGCGCGAACAAGGCATTGATGCAGTGCAGCACGATTTGGCCTTGGAGTTGGTCTTAACGCTTTTTTCTTTCAAAGGTTTAGCAGATGTGCATGCGCAAGCGCTCGCATTGGCTGTAGAAAATCGCAGTGCCAGTGTGAATCAGTTTTTGGACCACTTCGACGCCTACCAAAGCACCATCGCCCCGACGATTGCTTTCCTGCAAGGTAAAGACCCCACCCTGAGCCACCGCATCGCTGGCCGAGGTTTTTTACCTGAGGGGCCACGGTTTGCTTCTTTGGATGCCTTTGACGATGAAGATGGTGGCGATCCACTGGCATGGGCCTTTGGCGCACTCGGACAGCAAGACCGCGCCCGGCATCTGGCGACTTTGTATTTGAATGATTTGGCCGACGTGGTGCGCGATGGGGTCGATAGCCGATTTGAATTTGTGCGTTACGCCGAGTCTTTGGCGGGAAGCCAAGCCTCCTTTGATCTTCTAGCGCAGGCTCTATCTGCGCCAGCTACGTTGGTAGATAAAAAGCTGCAAATATTGACGACGTTGGTAATTGACAAGTACCAACCGACCGTGGTCTTGTTATCGGTTCCTTTTCCAGGTGCTATGTATGGTGCTTTGCGTATCGCGCAAACCATCAAAGCCCATGCCCCACATATTCGTATAGGTATGGGCGGGGGCTTCGTGAATACCGAGCTGCGTGAACTCACAGACCCACGCATTTTTGATTTCGTCGACTACATCACCCTAGATGCTGGTGAGCGACCGCTATTGGCATTGTTTGAGCACTTGCAAGGCAAAAGAAGCGCGCAGCGTTTGGTACGTACTTTTTTGCGTAATGCAGAGAATAAGGTGCAATTTATCAATTGGGCTCAACCAGATATTGCGTTTGAAGACGTGGGCACACCCACATGGGACGGTTTGCCTTTGCAGAGTTATCTATCGCTGTTAGACATGCTCAATCCCATGCACCGTTTGTGGAGTGATGGACGCTGGAACAAACTCACTGTGGCGCACGGGTGTTATTGGAAAAAATGTAGTTTTTGTGATGTGAGTCTTGACTACATCTCTCGCTATGAGACTGCTTCCGCATCCACACTGGTTGATCGCATGGAGCGCATCGTGGCTGAAACCGGTCAAACAGGATTTCATTTTGTCGACGAAGCGGCGCCACCCAAAGCATTGAAAGCTTTGGCGCAAGAAATTATTCGCCGCAAATTGCAAGTGACATGGTGGGGCAATATTCGTTTTGAGAAAACCTTCACGCCAGACTTAGCTGAACTTTTGGCTGAAAGCGGATGCATCGCGATGTCTGGTGGCCTAGAGGTGGCGTCAGACCGTTTGTTAGAACTAATGCAAAAGGGCGTAACAGTTGATCAAGTGGCGCGCGTGACCAAAGGTTTTGCAGACGCTGGCATCTTGGTCCACGCCTATTTGATGTACGGTTTTCCCACCCAAACCGTGCAAGAGACGGTGGACGCATTGGAATATGTGCGGCAGTTATTTGAGAACGGCTGTATCCAAAGTGGATTTTTTCATCGTTTCACTTGCACCGTGCATTCACCGGTCGGCAAAGACCCCGCGGCATACGGCGTGCAATTGGTACCTTTGCCAGAAGTCAGTTTTGCTAAAAATGACGTGGCTTTTATCGACCCTACTGGTACGGACCAC
>SYDB01000101.1 GCA_005786815.1 Burkholderiales bacterium | reverse complement strand
GTGACGAAGTTCGCGCTTTAGGTCCAGATGCAATCGCAGTGCAAGGTGCTCTGGATGATGAAGCAAGTTGCCACAGCATCTTCAATGTCGCCTTAAACTCTGCAGGTCACCATCTGCACTGCATTGTGAACAACGCTTCTTTGTTTGTGCCTGATTCGGGAGATAAGTTTGACGAGTCCCAAGCACTGGCGCAGCTCAAAGTCAATTTGATGGCGCCTATGCACTTTGGCAAATGGCTGGCTGAGCTACATCGCCAGCCCGCCACTGGTGCACAGCCAGCACACAGCGCTAAACCTTCTTTGGTCCACGTACTTGATCAAAAGGTGTTTAACCTTAATCCTGACTACTTCACTTATACCCTCTCCAAACTGGCATTGGAGCGCGCCGTCAGTCTGCAAGCCCAATCACTCGCACCCACTTTGCGCGTAAACGCAGTGGCACCCGGGTTGATGTATTTAAGTGGCCCGCAGTCACAAACAAATTTTGACCGTGCTGCACAAATCAACTTGCTGCAACAAGCCATCAACCCTGCAGATGTTGCGCGAAGCGTGGTTTTTCTTGCTGAAAGCGCCAGCACCACGGGTACAACGCTTCGCGTCGACAATGGACAACACTTGGTGCCATTGGAGCGTGATGTCATGTTTGTAGTGGAAGACCTTTTAAAACCATGAACGACAAACTTCTTCTAACCTGCCGCCGTCTTTTTTTGCGTGGCTTTGCTGTACAAGTGCATATTGGTATTCACGACTTTGAATTGCATGCGGCGCAGCTTATCGTGCTCGATGTCGATCTTTACGTGTCCATGCAAGGTACCAGTCCCAAGGACGATCGCATCGACGAAGTGGTCGATTACGACTTTATCCGCGCTGTTGTGCATGCGCGCATTGCACAAGGCCATATCAATCTGCAAGAAACCTTGTGTGACGATATCTTGAATCGCTTACTTGAGCACACCGGCGTGATGGCTGCGCGGGTCTCCACCCGCAAGCCCGATGTCTACCCAGATTGCGAAGCAGTTGGGGTAGAGGCGTTTCGCGCCAAACCCGGAGTGCTGTGAGATGTTGAACAAAGGCACCCAAATCCTCTCACTGCAAGGCTTGCGGTTTGATGCCAACCTTGGCATCTTGGAACATGAAATCGATAACCCGCAACCAATTCAAGTAGACGCAGAACTCAACCTCGGCAGTCAACCGCTGATGCCCAGTGATGACGATATCCACCATGTGCTGGACTACCGCAAGGTACGTAACATCATCATCAGTGAATGCACGGCAGAGCATATGAACTTGCTCGAAAGCTTGATTGGCAAATTAGCGCATCGTTTGATGCAATTACCTGGCGTATTGGGCGTTCGCGTCAAAATCGCTAAGTTGGAGATTTTTGAAGACTGCGAAGTCGCGATTCGCATGGAAACAGGACAATGGTGAACGTAATGACTACCGCTGAAAAACCCGCCCAAATCAAAATCGAACACGAGAACCACAAACTCGAAAAACGTTTGTGCCGCCAAGTTGGCGAAGCCATCGTCGACTACAACATGATCGAAGAAGGCGATAAGGTCATGGTCTGTATGTCGGGTGGCAAAGACAGCTACGCCATGCTAGACATCTTGCTCAAAATGCAAGCGCGTGCGCCTATTTCTTTTGAATTGATTGCCGTTAATCTAGACCAAAAACAACCGGGTTTTCCAGCAGATGTTTTGCCTAAGTACCTCACGCAACTTGGCGTGAAGTTTCGTATTGAGACGCAAGATACTTATTCCATCGTCAAAGAAAAAGTGCCCGAAGGCAAAACCATGTGTAGCCTGTGTTCGCGTTTGCGCCGCGGCATTTTGTACCGCGTGGCTGGTGAGTTAGGCTGCAACAAAATTGCGCTGGGGCACCACCGCGACGATATTTTGCAAACTTTCTTTTTGAATATGTTCTTTGGCGGCAAGCTCAAAAGCATGCCGCCTAAACTGGTGAGCGACGGCGGAGACCATATGGTCATTCGTCCCTTGGCTTATGTCGCTGAAAAAGATTTGGTCCGTTGGGCTGCTTACCGACAATTTCCCATCATCCCTTGCACACTGTGTGGCAGCCAAGATGGATTGCAAAGACAAGTCGTGGGTGAAATGTTGCGCGAATGGGAAAAGAAGTTTCCAGGCCGTATTGAGAATATGTTTGCAGCTTTGCAAAACGTCGTGCCATCGCATTTGCTAGACCACTCTAAATTTGATTTCAACAACCTAGTGGCTACAGGTGAAGCGTTTGAAGATGGCGATACCGCGTTTGACCGCGAAGAGTTTCCCGCCCAAGCGCTTCCTGGTTTACAAGTCGTCTCGCTATAAAAAAACACCATGGTGTTCAAGCCCTAAGGCTTGCAACACACATGGCGTTAGTTATGAGCGACTAAGCGTGATTAGGCTTTGAACGCCACAATCTTTTGCGTTTGCTGACCCAGGCCTTCAATACCCAATGCCACTACATCACCACGCTTCAAGAAAACAGGTGCAGACTTGCCATTGACTTTGACACCCGCACCCACGCCTGGAGGCGTGCCAGTGGTGATGACGTCGCCAGGATTCAAAGTCATGAATTGGCTGTCATAACTCACCAATTTAGTCACACCAAAAATCATGGTCTTGGTATTGCCGTCTTGCATGCGTTTGCCATTGAGGTCTAACCACATGTGAAGTTTTTGTGGATTTGGCACTTCGTCTTTGGTCACCATCCATGGGCCGATAGGGCCGAATGTGTCGCAGCCCTTGCCCTTGTCCCAGGTACCACCCATTTCGAGTTGGTAGGCGCGTTCGCTCACGTCATTGACGGTGCAATAGCCTGCCACATAGTCGAGCGCTT
>SYDB01000100.1 GCA_005786815.1 Burkholderiales bacterium | reverse complement strand
TTGTGACGGCTGAAATGGCTGCACACCGTGGCGGCATGCATGAAGAGGCTTATGACGCGACCACACGTACTTGTCACGAATGCATGAGTGAAGGCCACTTGCCTGAAGCCATTTACTGCCTGAAATGTGCAGCCAAATTGCCCAACTACCTACACGACTGAGTTGCGTCTTTTTATTTGTAATTACGATGGATCCATCCCATGACTATTTTTTACGAACCACGCTTAGGCCACGGCTTACCCCATGACCCTTTCAACGCCATCGTTGGCCCGCGCCCTATCGGCTGGATTTCTACGATCAGTGCTAGCGGAGTTTTAAATTTGGCTCCTTACAGTTTTTTTAATGCTTTCAATTACGTACCCCCAATCGTTGGGTTTTCAAGTGTTGGCGCCAAAGACTCGCTACGCAATGTGCAAGAGACGGGTGAGTTTGTCTGGAACCTCGTGACACGCCCTTTGGCTGAAGCCATGAACCAAACCTGTGCCGCAGTTGCGCCTGATATCAATGAATTTGAATTAGCAAACCTCACACCCCAAGTTTGCAATATTGTGCGAACGCCGCGTGTGTTGGAGAGCCCTGTGGCATTTGAATGTCGTTGTACGCAAATCGTGCAACTCGAACGCCAGGATCACCAAAAAGTGGAGGCTTGGCTTGTACTTGGAGAAGTCGTAGGTGTTCATATCAGCGAAGCATTACTGAAAGACGGTGTTTACGACACTGCCAATGCACAACACATCATGCGCGGCGGCGGTCCCGCAGATTATTTCAGTATCGGACCCGAGCAGTTATTTCGGATGTCGCGGCCCAAGACTCCGATCTAAGCACATAGAGGAAAAGACATGGGCGGTTTTATGGTGCTGCACAGCAACCAACTAGAAGGCTTGCGTGAATTGGCAGTGGAATTTATTCGCAACAACCCACTTCCTGTTCTGGAGCCAGAAGTGTTGCTAGTGCAAAGCAATGGCATGAAGCACTGGTTAGAAATGGCACTGGCCAAAGACCTCGGCATTTGCGCTGCTACCCAGATAGAACTTCCCTCACGCAAACTTTGGCAAATCTACCGTGCAGTGCTAGGGCCCCATAGGGTGCCAGCACATATGCCGCTCGACAAATCACCTCTGGTCTGGCGCATCATGCGACGCCTGCCTGATTTGCTCGATAAGCCAAACTTTTCACCACTCAAGAATTATTTAGGCGACCACGCATACAACGACCGACGTGCATACCAATTGGCCGCGCAACTCGCCGACGTGTTAGATGGCTACCAAAACTACCGCTCGGATTGGCTCAAAGACTGGGCCAGTGGTAGAGACCAATTGCGCAAGAGTAGCGGTATTCATTCGGATTCAACTTCTGCTTTGCCTTTGCCTGATGCCCAAAAATGGCAACCTGCGTTATGGCGTGATTTATTAGAGGATCTATCGCTCGATAGTGATACTGCGAATTCACCATTTCGCTCACGCTCAGATGTGCATGAAGCATTTCTGCAAGCCTTAGACAAATTGGAGCCGGACCAACGCCCTTCAGGTGTTGCGCAACGTTTGGTGGTCTTTGGCGTGACATCGCTGCCTATGCAAACCGTAGAAGCGCTCTATGCATTAGGACGGATTTGCGACGTGCTGATGTTGGTACAAAACCCGTGTCAGCATTTCTGGGGCCATATTGTCGAAAGCAAAGTGCCACTGGCCAAACTCGTGCGGCAACGCCAAGCGCACAAAGATGGTTTGCCTGTGCCGTTTGCGAATGGCAATTTGAGCGATGCCGACCAATATACCTTGCATACCGATACCAACCCCTTGCTCGCAGCATGGGGTAAACATGGGCGTGACTACTTACATCTGCTAGATACTTTTGATGATGTTGATAAATACGCCGCGCAATTCACACGCATAGATGTTTTTGTAGACCCGGTTGAAACAGCAAAAAGTGCGCAACGCATACCTAGCCAACTTGAACACTTGCAGTCTGCACTGCTCCACCTTGAAGCCATTCCTCTCCAACCTGTTGACGTTCATCTAGAGGACACGAGCATTGTGTTGGTGCAAACGCATTCAGCCCAACGCGAAGTAGAAGTCCTACACGACCGCATCTTGGAATGGCTGGACGAAACGGCAGAATTGGACGCAGACAAAAGACATAAACCCTCAGACATCATGGTCATGGTTCCCGACATGGAAATTTTTGCTCCGCATATCCATGCTGTATTTGGTCGCTTCGCTAGCCATGATCCTCGCCACCTCCCCTACAGCGTGGCAGACACCACACCGCGCACCGAACCATTGGTGCAAGCGCTAGATATGTTGCTGCAGTTGCCGCAACTGCGCATCACCCGCTTGGAGTGGCAGAGCTTGTTTGAAGTCGATGCCGTGCGCGCGCGCTTTGGTTTAGATGCGGTAGACGTCGCACAAATCGATACATGGTTGGAGGGTGCTGGCGTTCGTTGGGGCTTGGATACCCAACACCGAAAAACTTGGGGTATTGCTCCTGAACTCGTTGGGGCCAACCAAAACAGTTGGCTGTTTGGCTTGGAACGCTTGCTTTTGGGCTATGCAACCGGTGGTGAGGGCGAGATGGTGCAGCCGTGGCAAGACACCCTGCCACAAGCGGGTGTGGACGGGTTAGATGCACGCACCATGCAAGGGCTGATGCAATGGTTACACCATATCCAACACACTCTGGCTCTATTGCGTCAAGAACACACGCCGGTTGCATGGGTGCATGCACTCCGTCAACTGGTAGATATGTTTTTTCAACCCAATTCTGATCATGACGAACGATTGATAGAGCGGGTCATGGCGCCACTCGAGACCTGGCTCGTGGAATGCCAATTGGCAAAACTAGAAACTCCGCTTCCCTTGGTTGTGGTCCGTGAGCATTGGATGGCGCAGTTGCAACAACCAGCAATGCAACGGCGCTTCTTTGGTACGGGTGTGCAGTTTGCAACCCTGATGCCCATGCGTTCTATTCCCTTCAAGTTTGTGTGCTTACTGGGCATGAATGATGGCGACTACCCGCGTAGCCAAACCCCACGCGACTTCGATTTAATGGCTGAGGCCGCACAACCCGGTGCAACGCAGTCACCTTGGCGCGCGGGCGATAGATCGCGTCGCGAAGACGATCGCTATCTGTTTTTAGAAGCGCTGCTGTCTGCGCGACACAAGCTCTACATCAGCTGGCAAGGTCGGCGCACAACAGACCATGAGACAAGACCTCCTTCTGTTTTAGTGGCCCAACTTATCGACTATCTCAACGCCGTTTGGAAGCGCGGTGATGCACTGGCGTTTGACAAACAAGACCAACTGCAACCCCTACAAGCCTTCTCACCAAAATACTTCACGCAAGGAAGCGGATTCACCACTTACGCCAAAGATTGGCAAAACGCTGTATTGCCCCAAAGCAAGACCCCCTCTAGCAACGTTGAAGTTAATAGCCAAACACATACGCTTTCACACACACTCACACTCCCGCAGTTACAACGTCTTCTCAAACAACCTGTCGACGTCTTTATACGAGACAGGTTAGGGTTGCAACTCGAAGTCCCCAATCCTGCCAGCGCACAAGAAGAACCGTTTGCACTCACCCATCTTGATAAATACCTATTGACGCAAGCCATTACAAAGACTGACGACCCTAGGCTTGCCCTTGCGCGATTACGTCTGAGCGGTGAGCTGGCGATTGCGGGCTTTGGTCAAGCCCAAGAAGATGAGCTGCTCGAACAAAGAGAAGAACTTCTTTTGCGCTTGTCCGCAATGGCTAAAGATTGGCCGACCGCGCTTGCAGCGCAAGCCAAAGATTGGATATTTGAACCCTACACCCTGTATGCAGAGTGGGCAAATGGCCAACATCTCTGGCGCACCAATTCAGACGCAAGCGCATGGCTACAAATTGAAATGCGTGCTGGTTCTGTTGTAGAAGGTAAAGAAAACAACAAGCAACCCCGTACAGAAATATTGACTTCGCTCTGGTTGCACCATCTCGTGGCTTGTGCCAGTGGCACTCCTACCACCAGCGTGCAGATAGGACGCAATGGCATGGTGCAATTCAATTCCATATCTCCCAAACAGGCAGCGCAATACTTACACGACCTGGTTTTTTTATATGTACAAGCGTGGCACCACCCTTTGCCCGTGTCGTGTAAGTCCGCTTGCAAATATCTGTCTACCTTTAACTCTTCCAACCCGAGCAAAAACGGTAGCCCTGACCAACGACATAGAGCAGCCATCCATGCTGCCAAGGAAGCTTTTGCAGGGGGACACCAGCGCGTTGGTGAATTTTTAGAAAGCGCTTCACTTCAACGCGTATTTAACAATTTCTCCGATATAGAGATCGACCTACCCACTTGGTCACAACGCTTGTATGGCGACATGGTTGAACACGCCCAGTTGGTTGCTATGGACGCCACGCATTTGGACGAGGAACCAGCATGATGCGTCATGCTATCCCTGTTCAAGCGCAAAAACTAGATGCGCTGCGCATGCCTTTGCATGGTCGGCAGGTGATCGAGGCCAGCGCCGGCACTGGCAAGACCTGGACACTCGCCGCCTTATATGTTCGTTTAGTGCTAGGACATCAGCGCGATTCACCACTTCTTCCGCCACAAATTTTAGTGATGACCTTCACCGATGCAGCTACGGCCCAGTTGCGCGACCGTATCCGTGAACGGCTCAGCCATGCCGCCATCTACTTTGACGCGAGTGCACAAAATAAGGCATTGCCTAACGGCTTTCAAGCCGATCCTTTTTTAATCCATCTGCGCAATAGCTATCAAGACAATGCGTGGCCGCAATGCGCACTCCAACTCCACTGCGCGGCAGAATGGATGGACGATGCTGCTATCTATACCATTCACAGTTGGTCGCGCCGCATGCTCAGCCAATATGCGCTCTATAGTCGCAACCTGTTTGAGCAGACCCACTTAGAAAACGCCGAAGACTTACAACGTACCTTGATACAAGACTATTGGCGCGCGTGGTTTTACCCGCTCAGTGCTGGGCAGTTGCAATGCATGTCATCGTTCACGGGAGATGCACCAGATGTTTTGCACAAAGCGATTCAACCTCTTTGGCAAGCGTCAGAACGTCAACCGCAAGTCACACCTGCACCTGCACGCACGCCTAAGCAAATCATCGATGCCCATATGGCATGGCAGGCCGAATGCGAATCTCACGCGAGCTCGTGCCGCGCCCAATGGAACGATGCGCTTTACGCGACACTGCAAGAGGTAGGCACCAAGAAAAAGCTCAAAGGTGTTCGCGCAGATCACTTTGCCAAATGGCTGCAAGCACTCAAAAACTGGATAGAGGGTCTTGCACCGATAAAGCCCGAAGTTATTGCACGCTTTTGCACTAGCGTATTGGTTGCAAAAAACTGGTCGCAGGCAAATGATTATTCTTTCTTTTCTGCCGTTGAGAAATACGTCACGCATTGCAACAATGCACCACACACGCAAGACCACTTACTCCAGCATGCCGCCTATACCGTGGGTGAGAAATACCAAGCAGCGAAAGCGCAGCGGGCCGCCTTTGACTTTTCTGATCTATTACAAAACCTCTACTGGGCAGTCACGGCAGAAGACTCTGCGCTAGGCGCAGCGATTCGCCATAAATACCCTGTCGCCTTGGTGGATGAATTTCAAGACACTGACCCTTGGCAATACGGAACACTCCACCGCATATATGCACACAAAGCTTGCACGGACAGTCATGCATTGGTCATGATTGGCGACCCCAAGCAAGCCATCTACAGTTTTCGTGGCGCAGACTTGCGCACCTACCTCACAGCCCGAGACGATGCACTTTCTATCAACCCCCAAACGCTGCACACACTAACTGGTAACCGTCGATCCACACAAGGTTTGGTGCATGCCATCAACCATGTGTTCTCTCAGATTGAAGCGCCTTTTGCGAGTAAGCAAGGTCAAATAGATTACGTACAAGTTTCAGCAGATGGGGATGTCAAAGAACTAGTGGGTGTTCAAGGTAATCCGCAACCTGCCATGACAGTTTGGTATATACCCTGCGATGGCTCGCACACCAAAGCGCATACGCATTTGCAAACCATGTCCAACGCTTTTGCAGACCAGATGGCTGCATTACTCAACCAAGGCATCACAAAACCTGGTGACATGGCTGTTTTGGTGCGAGGACAACGCCAAGCCGATGCGATACGAAAAGCATTGGCTGTTCGCCATATACCCAGTGTGTATTTATCCGATAGATCCAATGTGTATGCAACGCCCCAAGCTATCGACATCTGGCGACTATTGCGCGCTGTTGCCACACCCAGACAAACCGAGTGGGTTCGCGCCGCCATCGGCAGTAGCGTGTGGGCGCTCTCGCTCGAGGACGTTGTGACGCTGACACAAGATGAAACGCAATGGCAAGCGCAGTTAGACAACTTTCACCAGTGGCGCCTCCTATGGCAACAGCAAGGCGTCTTGGCCATGTTGCACTATTGGATGCATAGCCAGGAAGTCGCCAAAAGGTTGTTAGCGCAAGACGACGGTGAGCGTCGCATCAGCAATGTGTTACATCTTGGCGAACTGTTGCAGCATGCTGCCCAATCGCTACAGGGCGAACACGCGCTCGTACGATTCTTGGGCGAACAGATCAATGCGCCTACGCACTCGACAGACGCACAAAAAATGCGCTTAGAAACAGATGCCCAATGCGTGCAAGTGATCACTTACCACAAGAGCAAAGGTTTGGAGTTCCCATTGGTGTTTGTTCCATTTGCAGGAAGCTTCAAAACCGACAGTGCATCCAAGTCTGCGCATGCTGACGACGAAGAGAATGAAGATGACTTGCTGGAGCCCTCGTCTGTTGATGAAGATATGCGACTACTCTACGTAGCCCTTACCCGCGCGCAGCGCGGATTGTGGTTAGGCGTTGCCGAGACCTACAGAGACATAAGCGGTGACGCGAATAAAAATACTTTCAAACAAAGCGCATTGTCTAAATTGCTCAATCGACACGCCCGCGGAGATTTGTCCCAGCAATTAAAAACCGTGTGGGGTACTTGTCACCATATCTGCGTTGAGGCACTACCTGAACCACAGTCTACGTATTACGCGCCTGCGACTTCTCAAGCATCACTGCAAGATGCATTGACTCCAAAACACCCACACTACAGTTTGTGGTGGACGGCTAGTTTCAGCGCACTCACGCGGGGCCTGGTGGCTGAATCGAAGCGTGATGAAGACGTGGCTACGGCCCTCATCGATGCCGACTCTGCGCCATCGCTCGTTTCCGATCTAAGCACTATCAGCGCATGGCAAAGTTTCCCTGCAGGCGCGCGCTACGGCACATTGATACATGATCTACTCGATTGGTTGTCGCAAAACCAATGGTCTATTACAAATCCAAACGCACCCGCTTGGTCAAAACTAGCATGGGCCGAACTACTAGAACGTAAAGCCAAGTGGTTACAACTCAGTGATAAAGAGCAACAAACCCTCGACGCATGGCTTCAAACCGTTATTCAAACCCCTCTACCTTTGGACACCTTATGTCTTACATTTGAAACGCAAGCTTTGGTATTGCGTCAACTGACACCAGCGCATATGTGGCCGGAGATGGAGTTCCATCTAGAAGCCCACCATGTCCCTGCCCAATTAGTAGACCAACACATTCAAGCGCACCTTTTTGTTGGTGCATCGCGACCAGCGCTACAACCCCGATGGATGCAAGGTATGCTCACGGGCTCGTTGGATGTAGTCTTACAACATGACCATCGCTATTGGGTGGTCGATTACAAATCCAACAAACTCTCTGATTACGGGGCTGCCACTTTGCAAGAGGCCGTCTTGCATAAACGCTATGAAGTGCAATACGTGCTCTACAGCTTGGCACTTCACCGACTTCTCAAAGTTCGCTTGCCTAACTATGACTACGACCAGCATATGGGTGGTGCTATTTATATTTTTATGCGCGGCATCCAACAACCTGGTGCTGGCGTTCATTGGCAACGCCCGCCACGTGTTTTGATCGAAACGCTAGACAGCCTGTTTGCTGGGAGCGCTGTATGAGTGCTTTGAAAACTCTCTTAAAAGATTTTGAAACAACCATTAGCTTAGACCAAGCCCTGGGTCTGACTAGGCTCGACACATCACTGGCCAATTTCTTTCAAATGCATCAGCCCAGCAGCGACCCCCGCCATCTTTGGTTAGCTGCTCTTACTAGCCACCAATGGGGGCGCGGTCATGCATGCCTTGACCTAACTGCACTGCAAAGGCATGCCGCAGCATTGCTAGGCTGGAGCCATCCACACATTGCTGTTTTACCTGAGAACCTCAGCACTGCAGCGCCTACGCTGCCTTGGATACAAGGCGACAACAGCCCCTTGGTATTGGTGCAAGACACCCAAGGCGCGCGTTTGTATTTACGCCGCGCTTGGAATGCCGAACAGCGTATTCGTCAGCATCTCTTGCAACGCATCAATTTACCCATTGAACAAGCTGCGGATTTACAACTCCAGCTAGACACCTTATTTGGAACAGATACATCGATGCAACGCACTGCCTGCGAAGTCGCTGCAAAAAATCGCATCACGCTCATCACGGGCGGTCCAGGTACAGGAAAAACCACCACAGTGGTGAAACTTTTAGCTTTATTGATTGCGACCTCTACCAAGGACTTAAGCATCCACTTGGCGGCACCCACGGGCAAAGCTGCCGCTAGATTGACCGAATCGATCACCAATGCCTTGGCGCATATGCCTACCGATGTGCAATCGCGAATTCCCACACAAACACAAACCCTGCACCGTTTACTGCGAAGCAATAGCCGTGACACCACCCGCGTGCATCCACTCGCTACCGATGTAGTGGTGGTGGATGAAGCCTCTATGGTCGATCTTGAAATGATGGCCAGGCTGCTTGCATCAGTACCTTCAACAGCTAGACTAATTTTGTTAGGCGACAAAGACCAGTTGGCGTCAGTGGAGGCAGGCGCTGTGATGTCGCAGTTATGCACGGGCGAACTATTGCGCGCCCAAACCGTCACGCTGACGCATAGCCACCGCTTTGATGCAAGCAGCGGTATTGGCAAATGGGCCCAGGCAGTCAATGCAGACCATCCGAGTAACACCACTGCAATCCAAGCGCTATGGAACGCTGCACCGGATTGGCTGCACACTTTGCAAACCCATCCTGTCATCGACCCCGTACAACAAGTCACACGTTTACAACTTAACAACGCGCACGACGCGAAATTAGCCAATGCACTTCAATATGGGTGGCGCCATTGGTTATCTTTATTGGATGCGCCTTCTACAGATACACAGGCTAGTGATGTGCTGAAAGCTTTTAATGAATTCTCTGTACTGTGTGCACTTCGTGAGGGCCCCTTTGGTGTCAAGCAACTCAATGTATACATTGAAAAGGCACTTGGTTTCACCTCTACGCCTTGGTATGTGGGTCGTCCCGTGATGGTCACGCGCAATGACTATGCGTTGGAATTGATGAACGGTGATGTAGGCATCTGCTTACCCGGACCGGACGGTGTTTTGCG
>SYDB01000099.1 GCA_005786815.1 Burkholderiales bacterium | reverse complement strand
GTTGATGAAGTCACCCACGATCAAGAAATAACCGGGGAAACCCATCTTCAAAATCGTGTTGATCTCGAACTCTAGGCGCTCTTCATAGCGTTGGCGTTCAGCTCCACGTTTGGTCGCATCTGGGTAGAGATGCGCCAAGCGCTCTTTCAAACCTTCGTGCGAAGAGTAACGGAAATACTCATCAATCGCCATGCCGTTCGGCGTGGGGTAATCGGGCAACTGCGGTTTACCCAACACCAAAGACACATTGCAACGCTTGGCAATTTCTAGCGTGTTGGCAACAGCAGAAGGAATATCCGCAAACAGCTCGAGCATCTGCGCGCTTGATTTGAAATATTGCTCACGTGTGAATTTACGAATACGCCGTTGGTTACCCAATATCTCGCCTTCAGAAATACACACGCGCGCTTCATGCGCTTCGTAATCATCAGGTTTCGTGAACTGCACAGGGTGCGTGGCCACCACCGGTAAATTCAAGTGCGATGCCAGTTGCACAGCAGCCACCACATGCGCCTCATCATCTGCGCGCCCAGCGCGTTGCAACTCGATATAAAAACGGTGCGGAAAGATGCCGGCGATTTGCAGTGCTAACTCACTGGCTCGCGATAAGTCACCTTGCACCAAGGCTTGGCCTACAGGGCCACTTTGAGCGCCTGAGAGCGCTATCAAACCCTGAGACAACTCTTGCAACCAAGCCAACTTGATCACGCCCACCGCTTTATGAACGTTTTGTGTCCAACCACGGCTGAGAAGTTCACACAGATTTAAGTAACCTTGTTGGCTTTGCACCAACAAAATCATCTTGGAAAGATGATTCGCGTCTTGGGTCAAGCTTTCCAGATAAATTTCAGCACCCAACAAGGGCTTCACGCCCTTGCTGCGGGCTTGCTTGTAAAACTTAATAGTGCCGAATAAATTAGTAAGGTCGGTCAGTGCCAACGCAGGTTGTTTGTCATCGGCGGCTACCTGCACCGCATCATCGATTCGGTTGGTCCCATCGACCACGGAAAACTCAGAGTGCAGGCGTAAATGAACAAACATAAAGTTGATTGTAGGCACACCACCTGCCCACCACTAGGGATTGCTTAGCCCTTATGCGTGCATGAGCACTAATGGACTACGCAAATAAAAGCATTCACTAAATTTGAATTACCCGCGCAGCTTGGAAGCAACATGCGCGACACGCTCGCCGTAGGCCTTAGCCGTGTCTAAATCGCCCTGCGGAATGTCAGCAGCGGGGCTGGTAGCGCCTACTTGCGCCATCAAACCAGAGTTAGAGCCAATGCGGTTGATCGTGCCGTCATTCAGAGAAGGCTGCCCCACCCAAACCATGCCTTGTTGCATAGACAAAGTGATGAAGTACTGAATAGTGGAAAGCTTGTCACCGCTGGGGCTAGCAGAAATCGTAAAACCGCCAGCGACTTTGTCTTTCCAGGCACTAGAAAACCAACGTTTAGATGTAGCGTCAGCAAATTTCTTGAACTGCCAAGAGGCCATGCCCATGTATGTGGGTGAGCCAAAAATAATCGCATCTGCGGCATCCAAACTGGCCCAGTCTGCATCCGTGATGTTGCCATCCGCATCAATCGCAATCACTTGCGCCTTAGCGCCTTCCGCCACAAACTGCGCCACGCGTTGGGTGTGGCCGTAGCCAGAATGGTAAATAACGACAGTTTTAGTCATAGGAATTCCTTAAGGGTTGAAAAAATTAGGGCGCTAAATCAAAAACCAATACTTCTGCATCAACACCATGTGAGATCGCAATTTGGGTTTCTTTGTCCAACATAGCTGCATCTCCGGCTTTCAATGCATGCCCATTAACCTGCACCTCGCCACGCACCAAATGCACATAAGCCTTGCGGCCTGATTGCAAAGAGAGAGTGGCAGCCTCATCACCATCAAAAAGCCCCGCATACAACGAGGCATCCGCATGAATCTTCACCAGTGCATCCTTAGGGCCAGCAATTTGACTCAAAGCACCACGCTTGGACGCAGGCGGAACCGTTTTTTGTTCATACCCTGGCGCTATACCGCGTTCATTGGGCTCAATCCAAATTTGAAAGAAATGTGTAGTCTCATTAGGCGCATGGTTGAACTCGCTGTGCATCACGCCAGAACCAGCACTCATGCGTTGCACATCGCCAGGCGGAATTCCTTCCACATTACCGATATTGTCTTGGTGCGCCAACTCACCTTGCAACACATAACTAATGATCTCCATATCGCTATGCCCATGGGTACCAAACCCCGTGCCCGGCGCAATACGGTCTTCATTGATCACCCGCAAATTACCCCATCCCATAAATTGCGGATCGTGGTAACCAGCGAAAGAAAAACTATGGAACGACTTCAACCAACCGTGGTCGGCGTAGCCGCGATCGAGGGATTTGCGAATGGTGATCATGTGATGCGAAACTTTTGATGAGGGCTGAGCCACTTTGGAGGCGGCATGGTACTCGAATGAGATTAAAAAAAGAAATAGGAACAGCGAATTAGATAAGGTCGATACCCATGAAAACAAGATTCATAAAAAACTAAACCAAAAATTCAAGATAAAAGAACTATGGATTCACTCACAAAGCAAGGCGAGCAGAAGGGGCTTGGTGCGAACGACAT
>SYDB01000007.1 GCA_005786815.1 Burkholderiales bacterium | reverse complement strand
GATGTCACAGCGGATATGTTTGGCGCTGATGTCATTTCTAATAATCCGCAAGACGTCTTGACATTGCTCAAGACATTTACAGCTAAATAGTCGGCTGCTTTTTATCAAATCCGCCTTGGCATTTTCCAAGGCAACATTAATCGCACAGGCCATGAAACCAACCTTGGAACATCCAAGGTTTCGTGCACCGCTGTGAGGTCTTCTCCGAGGAGCCTTGTTTTGAGCAAGGATCGGGCATAAAACGGTGTGTCCTCCAAGGTGCTCACAATCTGCGGCCCTGCGCTAGATTCGCTGCACATGGCGCGCTTGATTCGCCATGCTGATGCGGGTAAGGGGTAGCGTGTAGGTGCCTCAAAGGGTGTGTGACTTCCATCTGGACAAAATCTCTGCGACACAATGCGCCCCGGTCCTTTTTTAGGCCTCACGTCATACACCACACTGGTATCGCCATTGGCCATTTCGGCACGCGCCCAGTCCCAATCCCAAAACCCGTTGTCAACCGGTTCATCTCCTTCATTGGAGTCCATATAGGCATGGCCTTGCCAACTCATATGCGGACTATCCATATCGACTTTGATGCTTGAGCAAGGTGCAATAGGACCCCACCGATGCAGGCCCTCATTGTCCAAGGCCGTTACAAAACGACACAGCCCTTTTGGGCGAACCGTCACGCGTCCTCGTACACGTTTGGGCCAAGGCACATTGATCTCATCGATATCGATGATCAACTCTTCACCAGTCCATCGCAAACTGCTGGGCCCAATTTTGAATTGGTGTGCGCTGCGTTGAATCTGCTCACGACCACGCTCTGTCATCGTCCAACGCTTCCCTCCCCTGCCATACAAGGCCACATTCAGTGCGCAGAAATTTTCCGGATCAGCAACGCCACCTTGAAGACTTCTTGCCAAAGCGTAATACGGTGAAAAAACGCTACCCACAAAAGCGATGATGGACAAACCATATTCGCCGTCATCACTCAACGCATCGACATACCACCAGAGATAACCACCCGGCTGGACTTGCTGGTCAAACCGAGGTCCTCCATCAGCGTCGCGGCCGCCAAACGACCCGACATGGCGGCCATCGGCAGGCCCGGCCCCGGATGAACGCTGCCCCCCGCCGTGTAGAGGCCCGGCACTTTGCTGCGCGAAGACGGGCGCCGAAAGGCCGACAGCCAACCGTGGGTCGCTTGGCCGTATAGGGCTCCCCCACTGCCCGGAAAGAGACGCGCAAAATCCTGAGGCAAGGTTCGCACCACCTGCTGCGGCAAGGCTTCGATCTCCAAGCCACAGCGGCGCATCAGCGCCATACTGCTTGATTCGCATGCTTGTATCTCCGATGAATTAAATGAATGGGTATCGCCATCTGGGGGCGCATTAACAAGGCACAAAATTCTTTCTAAATCAGGCTGCGTGAGTCCGCTGTCGTTGCGATCTTGTGCACAAACATAAACAGTGCCCTGCGAAGGTAATTGGCGTTTGTGAAAAATATCTTCAAACTCGGCTCGGTAATCTTTGTTGAAAAATACGTTGTGTCGCACCAATGGAAAACCACTGGTTTTCACATGCATAGACATAGTAAATGCCGAGAGTGATCGCTGCTTTGGTTGAACTGGCGTCACGCTATGGCTGACGGTTTCTCCCAGCATGCCGTTAGCCAATGCAGCGACATCTCCGTTAAAAATCACATGGTCCGCTTCTATTCGCTCACCCGTTGAAAGCTCTACACCACTCACCTGCCCCAAATGCATGTGAATCTTGGAACACGTGACCCCATAGCGTGATTGCACACCATGCTTTTCACCTAAGTTTGCCAAGACAGCTGCCACTTGAAACATGCCGCCTTTCACTGACCACACACCATCTAACTCCACTTGCGCGACCAACATGAGTGTTGCAGGCGCAGACCAAGGAGAGGATCCGCAATACGTGGCATAGCGTCCAAACAGTTGTTGTAGGCGTGGATCGTGAAAGTATCTTCCTAAGCTGCGCCATAAACTAGCAAATGGACCCAAGCTAGTCAAAGTTGCCAAACCACTTAAACCTAAATCGCTACCCATACTAAGGAGGCTTGGACGCGCGCTGCGTATATAAGGTTTTTCTAACGTGTCATACAAGGCACGGGTTTGCTGACAAAAATTTAGAAATCGGCGCGCCTCTTGTGGGCTGCTAAATTGCGCGATGGCATCGGCCGTACGCGCTGTGTCCGAATACAAATCTAAAGTCTGCGAACAACCGTCCCAGGCATGTCGGGCGAGAGTTCCAATGGGCTCCATTTGCAACACATCTTCTAGCGATATGCCTAAAGGTTCGAGCATTTGGTCTAAGACCCATCGCATCGTGAAGACGGTAGGACCTGAATCTACATCCACACCATCGACTTGAACTTGTCGAATTTTTCCACCGGGTTGGCTAGCGCTTTCAATCAAGGTGACATCCAAACCGCGATGCGCTAAGACCAATGCACTGACCAAGCCTCCAATGCCAGCGCCCACCACCGCTACACGAGGTGTTCGCATAGATTTATGCATAGAGCTTGCCCATCCATTGGCCTTGCACTTTCAAAGGTACAAAACGCGCAAACATGGATTCAGAAAAATATCCGTGTTGTTGGGCTGCTTGGATCGCCACTAAGTGCGAACCCGTTCTTGCATAGGCGTTCATATCTGTCACGCTATCCCAAATGCTAAATGTGGCTTGGCGAAAAAAAGGTGCCTCACCTAAGCCAACAGCCAACTGACATCCATCCACACCTTCCAGTGCCGTTTGTGAGGGCGGCGCATGTTGCCAGAAAGCAGGCGCTTTGTTATACTTGATTGAAGCTCTTGTTAAAGCTGCCACAGGTCCATTCTCAGGAGGTTTGGCATTCACTTGCAAGCTGATACCGTCCCAACTGCCACGACATGAAAATGTTTTAAGAGTGGCCCAACAAAATTCATCCGATCGATTTTGGTATTCACGGACAAGTTTGGAGTGCGTAATGAAATCTTGCGCCTTTTGAAATGAATCGAACAATACAAATACGCCTTGACGTGATCGACTAGGTCGCAAGTCAAAGCCGCCATCAAAGCCGCTTCCCAATACTTTTGAAAATAGCAAACCTGGAGTGCCTCGCAAGGCCCGAGGACCTCTCACAATGCGCGACCAACCCCACAGCCTAGAAGCTTCTGCAATATCGGCCAACAAGATAACAGCCGTTTGGTCCTCAGCGCTAGCTTGTTGTGCATCGATCATGTCTGAGTTTCCATAAAAAAAGGCCTGTACCGCAAGGGGTGCAGGCCTTGTGAATTTCAGAGTTTAAGGCTTAGCTAAAACCTGTAGTTCAGGAAAGTCTTTGGCCATCGCCGCCCCATAAAGTGGCTTGTATGCACCTTGGTGACAAGTGCTGCAGTTGACCTTGGCCACGTCGCCTTTAGGCCCTAAACGGTGGGGTGGAAAGGTATCGGTGAGAGGGATGATGTACTCGTTATTCAACTCGCGCGCCATACGAATACCATACCAAGCAGTCACACGTTGCGGTCTCTCCCAAGATTGGAAGTTGCGTGTATTGTGACAATACGTACAGTTCACCCCTAAAGACTCGGACCAGTGCACCATCAGAGAGTACGTGTACTCAGTCTGTTTGAGTGATGCTCGGTTGGCATTAGCACCCACACCTGCCATCGCCTCATTACCGTTGACCCGAATAGGCGCTGCGTCTTTGAAGTAAGGGCTAAAGGGATCAAAAGGCAATGAAGACAGCCCCGCCTCTTTGGTCGCGATGTTTTGACCTGCTAAATCACCCAGCAAGCTATTCGCGTACTTACGGTCTTTTGGCTCAGTCCAAACTTGGGTCGGTATGTTGTTGCCACGATGGCATGTGTAGCAAGTCACACCCGTTTCAGCCACGTGAGGCTTCCAGTCTTGGTTGACTTTTTGCGTCATTTGGATCATGCGCCTAGCCACCACCTTGGTGTACATGCCGTCATCTGCGAAGTTTTGGACGTTATGACAGTACGCACAGCCTTGATCAGGTGCAACCCATTGCGTGATAGCGACCATATGCCGATTGAATTGACCAACGCTCAAATCACCCAAGACCTTCACGTTTTGATAAACCTGCCCGGCCTTAGGACCGTCTGCAGACGCAGCATCTGGCGCAGCAGGCGCTTGATTCAAAGAAGCTTGTTTGATCAAGGTTCTCGGGTTGTAGATTTGCTCCATACCCGTTCCGCGATAACCCGTTTGAACAGTTTCAATCGGCGGTCGTTCGCAGCCTGAAAGTATGAACGCGACCCAAATAGAGAGCGCTAATTTAAAAATTATTTTCATGGTTTAACTCCCAAAATTGCAGGATCAACCACGACTGGGCCAACTAAGGGATACGCTGGCACAACATGGTGTTTGGCGGACCAGAGATACCAGTTGTCCACCACAGTACCTGTGAGCAAAATACCAATACCACCCACGAGAGGACAAAGCACTGCGAACCACCAAGCCCAACGGTGGATAGACTCCATGGTGGCGTTAAAGCCCATGGTCCAACGCCAGAACAAGCCAGCACGCTCAGAAGCCGTACCACGGTCCACAATTTGTTCAATCTCGCGCTCTCCGCCATATCGCGTCACCGCCAAAATGGTGGCGCCGTGCATAGCAAATAGCAGCACTGATCCATAAAGAAAAACGATCGACAGGGCATGGAAGGGGTTGTAAAACAAATTGCCATAGCGCAGAGAAATTGCCGACGTCCAGTCCAGATGGGGGAATATGCCAAAGGGTACCGCCTCAGACCAGCTGCCCATCATGACGGGGCGGAAAAAACCACACACCAGAAACAACCAGATGGCTGCAGCATAAGCCCACGCTACGTGTGTACCCAAGCCAAGTTGACGAGCGCGACGATAAGTGCGCGCCCACCATAGCAATATGGACGTGGTGAGCATGAAACCAGCCATTAGCCACCATCCGCCTTGTTGAAGGGGCGGGATATTCAAACCGTATGCAGGTGCTGGTGGTTCCAGCGCCAACCAAAACAACTGACGCACAAACTGAATGGGGTTCCAGTCAACAGAGGCCAACATGTTGAAGCCAATGATGTTGAACGCAGCGATGCCGAAAATCAAGGAAGCAAGACCTAGCGTTCCAAGATAAATAGGACCGATTTGGGCATTGCCGATACGGCCTAGCAGATGCACCAAAAATGGTGTACCTAGCCTTTTGTCATCCCCGCGGGGCAATTCCACGCCATCGTGCAAAGGCCCAACTGGCTGCACGTAGGTGAAAAGATTTTGATATTGAGCCATTTCAATTTCCTCTTTTTAATCAAGTGCGCCAAATCGGCATATTGAGCCACCATCCCCACCACTCAGGCCAAGCACCCGTCCAAAACGGTCCGCTAACCACAATGCAGACGTTGCCAAACCAAACACCAGCGAGTGCCAAGAACAATCCCAGGCGGTGAATACCCAATGTGCCTACCGAGTAACCAATATGATCTCGGAAAAAAGTATCTTCATGCTCAGGCGATTTAACAGTCTCTCCTTTGCCAGGATTCGTTGCAGACAAAACCAAGCCGCCATGCATAGACAGCGCAAGCACGGTTGCAAAGAAAAGGGTCACAGCAATCATGTGCCAAGGGTTGTAGTGGAAATGCAGATACTGATAGGCGGTATTGCTCACCCAATCGAGGTGGCTGTAAATACCGTAGGGGAAAGCATGTCCCCAAGCACCCATCAGAACTGGGCGTATCACTTGCAAGCTCACATACGCCAAGATAGCCATGCCAAACGCCACAGGCACATGCAGGCCCATGCCTAATTTGCGGCAAATCTCAACTTCGCGCAAAGCCCAAGAAACAAAAGCCCCAATGGCACACACCGTGATGAGTTGCCATAGGCCCCCTTCCATCATGGGTGCGAAACGCAATCCGTATGAAAGATCCGGCGGGGCAATGCTGATTTGCCAGGGATTCCATGTGGGCCCCATGGCCGCGCCCCACATAATCATCATGG